>CAYTUL010000080.1:0-10927 GCA_964441135.1 uncultured Desulfobacteraceae bacterium
ATTAATAGCGGAATGCGACGAACTTCGAATCGCAAACGGTCTGATTGGGGCCCGCTGCCCTTCATGGGGAGGGGAGATAATGGCCGAATTGACCTTTTCGGATCAGACCATTACCGGTTTCGCCACTGTTCAACCGCACGCTTATAAGGCTCTCTCTGTCCGTGGGACCCCCGGCTCTCACGAGAGAATCCGGGTGCAGGACCTGAAAGCTTCCGATAAACTCATCTATCTGTCTTCATCAACGAAAGGACCGGATCATCAAAAGTTGGAAGAGGCCGAAACCATCGTGGTCGGCGGGGCCGGCATGGAGAATGCCGATGGGTTCGGGCTTGTACGCGATCTTTCCGCCACCCTCGGCGGTGAAGTCGGAGCGACCCGCCCTCCGGTTCTTTACCATTGGGTTGAGGAGGAAAGGCTTATAGGCCAGACCGGAAAAACCGTTCGGCCGGAGTTGCTCATTTCCGTCGGAACATCGGGAGCCATTCAATACACGGCCGGAATTATGGAGTCCAAAACCATTATCGCCATTAACCGGGATCCCGATTCCCCCATCTTCCACGTGGCGGATGTAGGTATTGTCGCTGACGCCAAAAGTTTCTTGCCCCTACTAACTGCCCGCGTCAAGCAGGTAATAATGCGTGACATCGCCGACGTGTTTGGCAGGGACAGGGCGGATGGAGCAGGCAACGGATTGGGAGAAAAGGTTCGAAAACTCAGGAAATCCCACGACTGGACCCTTGAGGACCTGGCACAGCATACCGGTGATACCCCGGAATTCATTCAGCAGGTGGAACGTAATGAAGCCGTTCCTTCGGTTAGTTTTCTACTGAGGCTTTCCAAGGCCCTCGGTGTGGACCCGGGGACGTTTCTTACAGACGGTGAAAAGGCCGCTATTCGAGACCAACGGGCCCAAGCCTTTATTAAAAGAACCAGAAATTATTATTACCAGACCCTTACTCCGGGAGCTGAAAACCAGCATCTCAGGGGATTCATGATAACAATAGAGCCGAAACAGGCCCATAAACCTGTTGCTTACAAGCACGAGGGGGAAGAATTCATCTATGTCATGGAGGGAAGCCTCGAGCTGACCCTCGATAACAAGATAAAACACATGAAAGTGGGTGAAAGCATACATTACAATTCAGAGATACCCCACAAGCTCAAAAACCTCGGTGATATAACCACCAGATGCCTCGTAATGCTTTATACCCCTTGAACAGGAAAGGGGGGAAAATCCCTCCTGTTACGCATGTCTTCGGTCAGGATGAAACATGAGAAAAAAAATTTGTCTTTCAATTTGTGCTATTTTTCTACTTTTATTGGTTTTTCCTCTTGCAAAAATGCCCTTTTGTGAATTGGGTCCCTTCGTATATGCCCAGGATCATCCATCCGGATCAGAAATTGTCTTGGTTCTGGATAACTCGGGAAGCATGAAAAAAAATGATCCGGAGTTTTTAACAAGGGATGTTGTTACCGAATCATTGATCGGATTTGGAGACAACTCTCGACTCGCTGTGGTCATCTTTGACAGTCAATCAAAACTGGTCGTAAACCTGATGGAGACCAACAGTTTAGGAGCAAGGGCTAAAATCCTGAAGAGCCTGACCCTGATGGATTATATGGGTCTTCATACAAACATACCCTCTGCCATTGAAAGGGCGATTTATGAATTAAAGAACCGCGGAAGGAAAAACGCCCTTAAAATAATCATCCTCTTGACCGATGGGTTAGTCGATACAGGAAACAAACGCCTGGATCTTGAAAAGACAACATGGCTGAAAAACGAATTGACTCAGGAATGTGTTAGATCAGGTATTCATATTTTTGGTATAGCCTTTACTGAGAGCGCGGATTTTAGCCTTATTCAGACACTAGCCCTGAAAACCGACGGTGAATATTTCAGGGCCTTCAATGCCGATGACCTCCGGGACATTTTTAAACAGATAAAAAAAATAGTCGTTGAATCATCGAATAAACCTGAGTCAACACGTACTCAAAAGGCTGAAGTCAAGGAGATCAGCTCTTCGGCCATTGAACCTGAAAAATCAGTTGCCCCGGCGAAAGAAGCTGTAAAAGGATCACCCTCGACTCCCCCTTTAATGGAGGACAATTCGGGGAAAAAACCCACCCAATGGAAATCAAATTTTACATTACCAATAATCCTCTCGGGGATCTTTGTATTAATGGTAATAATCTTGTCTCTGTTTATCTATAGCAGAAGGGCCCGAGATTTGAAGAACAAGTATGGAGCGAAAATCTCGCCACATCGTTCCGAGATTCCGCCTGCCGTACTGTTAGATGTCAATAATATCACCGGGAAGAGATCGCTTATTATAAATAAAAAGGTCAATAGGATTGGTCGCGACCCCAACAATGATATCATTATCAATAAAGACACGGTATCCAGTCTGCATGCAATCATTGAATTTAAGGACGGCTTCTTTTATTTAGAAGACCAGAGGAGCGTAAACAAGACGATTCTCAGCGGCCAAGAGATTGAACCCCATTCGCCAAGAAAGCTTAAGAGCGGTGATGAAATCCTATTTAATATTTACAAGTTCAGGTTTGTAATCCCAGACCGCGTCCCTTTTGGTAAGACCACTATAGATTTTCGTGGACGTTCTCACGTGGCTCCAAAAGGTGAGCGTCTTGACGCATCGGTGCATGAAATCCATTCCATTCCCCGGGCAATATTGATGGATGTTAATAATATCACCGGCAAAAAGACCATAAATATAAAAAAGAGGCTCAATAAAATCGGCCGCGGACAGGGCAATGACATCATAATTCCAGAAGAATTCATTTCCGGACTTCACGCTACGATTGAGTATAAAGATGGATTCTTTTATTTAGAAGATCAGAGGAGCAAGAATAAGACAAACCTTGGAGGGGAAGAGCTTGAGCCGCATTCCCCCAGGAAACTAAAAAGCGGCGATGAGATCATGTTTGCCAATCATAAGTTTATATTTCTTCTGGAATACGAATTACCTTCCGGCGATACCGGTGAAAGGACAGTATAATATCCTATTCACTCTCTATCAATCCTTCCATCCATCGACGGGAGATTACCTCTTCGGTGGAGTAATCGGGCAGGAGAATCGGCGCGACTACCGGATCCTTAATGCCTGCCTCTTGCAGGTCCTTTTCGAATTTGATCACGTGATCCAACGTGAGAGTTTTTAAGGGGACGTCTCTTTTGACATAGTTGGCGGCATTGGCTCCTGCGCGTCGTCCAAAGGTGATTATATCCTGAAGGCTGTTCCCCATGAGGCGATTTTCACCATGAATGCCCCCCACAACCTCACCGGCGCTGTAAAGGCCCTCCACACATGTTTCCGTGTCTGCGTTAATATTGATACCTCCATTCTGGTAATGCAGAGTGGGGTAAACCAGCAACGGCTCCTTGCTGATATCGATCCCGTATCGATTGAACTGGATATATTTTGCCGGCAGTTCTTTCCGCACAGTACCCTCGCCGTGCAGGATATCGATCATGGGAGAGTCAAGCCACAGCCCGACACGTCCGGTGGGGGTAACGACACCCTTCCCCACCACCAGTGCTTCTTTGATCAGTTCTGCAGATTCCACGTCCCTTGGCTCCAAAGGAAAACAGAACTGTTCACCGTCTATATTCAGCACATGCGCGCCAAGGCCGCGGACCTTTTCCGTAATCAAAAGACCAACATTCTGCTCAGGATAGACAGCACCTGTCGGGTGGTACTGGGTTGAAAAGAGATACTTATTTCCGACACCGGCACGATAGGCCAGGACAACTCCATCCATGGTAGCACCATAATGATTGGTCGTGGCAAAACCTCTGATATGAAGACGGCCGAAACCGCCTGTTGCCAAAATGACCGCCTTTGCCCTTACGATATAAAATTCTCGTGTCTCCATATTATATAGAATGGCCCCTGCACACCTCGCTTCTTCGTCAAGGAGCAACTCCACGGCAGGACATAATTCAAGCAGTGTAATCTGATCTGGCCTGTTGCGGGCTTCATCCCTGATGACGCGCATTATCTCCGCGCCGGTCATATCGCCGGATGAGTGCATTCGCTTACGTGAAGATCCTCCAAAATGCGTGACCTTCAATCGCCCGTCAGGTTCCTTTGTGAACATCATTCCCAACTCCTCTAACCAGGCGATTGATAGCGGTGCATCATGTGCTAAAGCCGCCACCAGATCCGGCTGATTCGTGAAATGCCCGCCTCCTATCGTGTCTAAATAATGATAATATGGTGAGTCACATTCTTGCGTCGCCGCCTGGATACCGCCTTCAGCCATGATCGTGTTGGCATCACCATGGCGAAGCTTTGTGGCTATGATCACTTTAGTCCCCTCATCCGATGCCGTCAGGGCTGCGGAGGTTCCCGCACCTCCCCCTCCTATAATAAGAATATCCGTGTCATAATCAGGCGCATTAAGTTCGATATTATCAGGCCTTATCATGGATTTTGATTCCAGAAGATCGGCGACCTCATTTTGAAAGAGTTCGCCTTTGTTTGGACCGACTTTTATGATGCGCCGGCCTTCTTTCTGATAATCCGGGTGATATTTATTCAGGACCTCTTTTCGCTCTTCAAGGCTTAAGGCCGGGTAGTTTTCACCGCGACGGGACATCGCGACCCGTGCCTCCCTGGTTGCCTCAACCTTTTTTAAAAGTAATTTAAGTTCGGGTGTGTAACCCATTTCCATCTCCTGTCTTTCATGTTACACTTGAAACGTCAATATACGGCAGAGGCCATCAGAGATATTGCGTATCCTTGGGCCTCCATGTTCCCGGGGGAGCCAGGTCAGGTTCCCGCTCCCTTTCAATATACCGTTTTTCAAGTTCTTCCCTGCCCATTTTAGTAAGTTCATCTAATATCTTATCGTACTTACCCGATTTAATATCCTGAACCCTTTTTTTCAAATGCTCGGCTCGTGGCTGTATATATTTTCCATAGAGACGGCGTGCTAACTGCGCGATATGGTACTGCGGAAGTTCCCCCATGCAACGGCTGGCGCAAAGACCGCATTGTATACAATCAAATGACAGCTCCGCCGCCTTGGCTATATCGCCCTGCTTCAGTGCTGAAACATAGTCGAGCACCTCTACATCCATTGGGCAGGCCTTGGTACAGTTGTTGCACGCCACACACCTGAAGAGTTCCGGATATAAGGCATAGATGGATTCGGCTGTTGGTTCTATCTCTTCAATATTATAGTGAGACCTGTTTGCCGGGTAGAAAGGTATTTGTGTAAGGTACATATTTGGTTCAACAACGGTCTGGCAGGCAAGACCAAAGTGCAGTTTATAATCCCCTTCCTTGCGATATACAGTAGGACAAGCCCCGCAGATACCACCCCGGCAACCTGCCCCCCGTATGAATTTAAAACCCACATATTCCATTGCCTTCATTATTGTCAGGGTTTCGGGCACTTCATATTTCTTTCCCATAACATAGATAGGTATGGTTTTGGCCCCCTCAGGAAGAATGGCTCTATCGCCGGTTGCTATTTTCTTTGCGGTGCCTTCGAATGATTCAATCCTTTCCGGGTCGGTCATTTTTTTATACTCCATAGAATCTTGAAGTTATCTGGTCATTGGGGTCTACTGACCAAAGGAGGTCATGCCTATCTCTTTAAGACTGTATTTCCCTATTCAGTTTTCCTGGTCAAGGATATTATTTGCAATGAGGAGATCCATTGATGCCCTGTTATTGAGTTCGAAATGACAGGTCTTCGAGTCCAATCCCAAGGCGAGCGCTAACAATTGTGTAATATAGAAAGCGACTCCCCCTTCTGTCTTCCCGATATTAAATTCGCATAGGGGACAACTCATGGCTAAAGCATCTGCACCAGCTTTCTCAGCCCCTCTTAATATATTGGAGACAGCACTCCTGGCAGCATCAGGATTGCCCAATATTTGATAAGAGCCACAACAGAAATCCGCCTCTGGAAAGCGTACGGCTGTCGCACCCAGCGCCTCAAGGAACCGGGTCATTAGTTTGAAACTCCCGGGCGGCTCGATTCCTACCTCGCGTGGCCGCTGCAATGTGCAACCATAGTATGGAGCAATTTTCAGTCCCTTTAGAGGTACTTTTACCCTGTTTTGAAGATTATCCCAGCCTATTTCATCCCGTAGGAATTGGAGAAAATGGACCACCTTTACCTCACCGAAATAGTCCATCTCTTCGTCCATAAATAGATTGATCGTCTTTCTTTTTTCCTCATTGTCCCGCATTAGCAGGTTAGCCCTGGCCAGGCTATTGTAACACATGGAACAGAGGGTGACCAATTTACTTCCTCCCTGTTCCTTTGCCCTAATCAAATTTCGCACGGGCGCAACCTGATGAATAAGATCGTCGTCAGCCAGGGAGTGGACTGCACCGCAACAATTCCAGCGCTGTAATTCCTCCAACTCAATACCCAATAAAGCCATTGAGGCTACCGCAGTATCCCCGAGATTTTTAGCCTTGTTTTTCAAAGTGCATCCTGGATAATAGAGGGCCTTCATTTATGCCTCAACTTGTTAGCTTTCTAAATCCGGCGACCATGGCTATCTGGGGGCACTCCTTTACGAGTTCCGGCGGCAGTTCCGAGGGTTCAATATAGTCCGCGTTCTTTCGAAGTGTCATTAGCCTTAGAGCCTCCATGACTCTGGGCAGGTCAACACCTCTCGGACACATTACACCGCAGGAGTGGCAGGAGGCGCAAATCCAGCAAGTCTTTATATCTCCAAGCTTATCCTCCAATTGTCCAAGCTGGGCCATCCGCATGATCTTACGCGGGGATACATCCATGCTGTCCATCATGGGGCATGCGGCTGAACAGGTACCGCACTGAAAACACTTCTGGACATTCTGGCCGCTAAATTTCTCAAGCTTCTCAAAAAATTCCTTTTTTACGGTTTTCGGGGAAATCTTAACAGTCATATCTTTTCTGCGTTATAAGATTGAAATCTTAGCCATTTACAGGAATCATCCTGGGATGTGAACGGGGTTACGGCAGAGAAAAAGACAATGGGAGGGCCGGGACTAACCTCCTTCGAAATTATTCATTTAAAGTCAAGGGATTATAGATAAGGGTATCCTCTATGTCAAGATAATACCTTCCAAATTCCCCGGGCCTCAGCAATCTCTTTCCGCCGGTCACCTTTACGGTGCCATTATTCAATCTTTAAGAAATTACATAAGGACGAAAGGGAAAGGAAAATATGGAGAATATCACTTAGCCTTTTGTGCCCACTATGTAGGGGATCTTTCTCAACCCCTTCATAACTCGCTCCCCAATTCCTTTAATAAAAAATATCATGCGGCGGTTGATGGAATCATTAATGACGAGGTGTTGGATAATCTCCACCGGATCCGAATATACTCCATAAACATATGTACGGAAAAAGATCTTGCCGCCGAGATATCCCGCATCGCCAATATCTCATTAACATTGGCATCAAGGATAGAGGAAGAGGATAGGGTTCTGACAAAGGAAGAGGCATATATTCAGGTGGGACATAGTGCTTCTCTTTTAAAAGCCATCTTAAAATACCTGGAATAAAAAGCACTTTAACCCTTTAATAACGACCATAAGGAAGAAATCGGCTTGTTATGAGAATTGCTATCCAAGAATCTTCATGAATAAAATGTTGAGACAGCGTCAACCCTTGTCCGGCGCGAAACAAACCAACAGGGAGATGTCCTGGTTATTTTTTCGCCTTCGATTTTGGTTTCTTTTTCAGACAGATCTTGTCTTCCCTCACAATCGCACAAAGCTTCGGGTGATCATAATCCTTACAGTTTGAGTGATTATAAAGCGGGCATTCAGGGTATTTTTGCGACATAATAGAATTCCTTACCTGTTCAGATTAATTTTCCCCCTTGCCATTCACCTTATCCCTTAAGATCCCGGAACATTTAAAAACGAGTACCTTCCGGGAGCCTAATATTAAATCCTCACCCGTAGCCGGGTTTCTCCCCCTTCGCTCCCTCTTATCCTTGACACAAAATTTTCCAAAACCAGATATAAGGACATCTTCGTCGTTTTCAAGTTTGCTCTTGATAGTCTCCAGGACGTTTTCAATAAGGGCTGCGGAACTTCTTTTGGGGATATCAAGGCGATTGTGTAAAGAATTGACTAAATCATCTTTGGTCAGGGTCATAGATCAATTCTCCCGGGAAAAAGGTAATGGAACTGAAGGATATTCTTTATTTCCTGCAAGAGATTATAGTTAAACCCTTATATTGTCAAGGGATTTTAGGAGAAGAAATGCATTTATTTGATCTGTTTTATTGCTAACACCGCCTGATTACATAATGTCTTCATGTAATTGATTTGTGATCCGGAGATCACCTTTCCACTCAGTTCCCTATCCGCATAGAAAAGTCCTATAACCTTTTTATTGACAATCAGGGGGTGCAGCACAAAGGCGGGGGCGGCTATATGTTTTTTATACCATATAGGTATTCTCTTCTGGAAGCGATTATCGTTTGCATAATCAATTCCCACATCCTTAGCCTGAAGGATGGCAAAATTAAAAACATCAGGTTCATCATTGACTTTAAATTTAAAATTCTCAATTACATCATCAATATTATTGCCAAAACCAAATCGAGCCCTTATTTCCTTGGATTTCGTATTCATTATACAGAAAAGAACTCTATTGAAGGCAAATCCCCGGTACATTGTCTCTAATATCATTGTTAGGATATCGTTTAATTCAAAATCTTCCAATAATGTATTCGTAATATCCTGGATGCCGTTTATTAATATAGTATTCGGATCTTTTATCTCTCCTGTATCATGGAGTTTTTCAGGGATCTCAACATCCTGATAAACGTCATGAATTACCTCTTCACTTTCATGGGATTTTTCACCCCCGTCCTCTAAAACCTTGGCATCTTCCTTTTGTGTCTTCGCATAATTGTCAAGTTGCTTGATAAAACCGCTTGTTTTCAGGTTCACATTATAAATATCAGAATATTCCGCAACCTTTTCCTTCGCAGAATCAAGAAGAGCGGATACCTGTTTCTTTGTAAGAGGAATGCTTTCTTTAAAACGCTTAAGGAGTTTTGTTAGTTTCTCCCCGTTATCCCCACCGTCATTGCTACTGATGATAAGACATAACTCATTTGAAAAACCCGAAAGATTCCGTAGCCACTCCTCCTCTGATTTGGGTCTGCTCAGCTTTCCTTTGGGCGGGGCTTTCATGCTGTTGGTAATCTTATCGGGGAATTTCCATGCCTTGGCAATACCGACACCGAGATCTTCATAGGACATCCCGAGGACCGAACGCGTGGCGCTTGCCTCTCCCATTCCCTTTGTCGCCATTAAATTCCTTATCTGCTGATATTCTTCTTCAAAGTAGTAGAGGACTAAATGTTTCCCGAGATTATGAAGCATTGAACATATAAAGGCCTCTTCTGTTCCGTGAACATATACTTTCCTTGCGAGGTCTTTCGCAATCATACCGCTCATGAAAGAGCTTACCGCCGCTTCTCTTAACTCTGTTTTTTGATCCTTATTTTTCAGTTGATCAAAAAGTAGGAGGCTTGACGCGGCCATACTCACCTGCTCAAAACCCAATACGACAACCGCACGTGAAACCGTTGTAATCTTCCCCGCAAACTGCCCGTAGAAAGCTGAATTTACGAGCTTAAGAAGTTTATTGGTTAACGAATAATCCTTGAGTACCGCGTTTGCCAGCTCTGAGGCAGATGAATTGTTTACCCTTGAAACGGATGCTTTCTTATTGATTTCCATAATATTATTGGAAAAAGTCGGGAAATCACTTTTATGTCGAATGCGACGCAACAGAAACTCAATTGTGCTGTGACTTTCCCCCTGGCCCGATTGTCCTTCCCCACCGCCAATATCTTCATGAATATAGCTGTCAAGTCTTTTCCTCATCTCGGAAGCGCTGGCATAGCGCAAATCCAGTTTCCTTTCAACCGCTTTCAGAACAATCGCATCGAGCTCTTTATCTACCGTCTGATTCTGAAGAGATGGCGGATTGATCTTTTCATTGGCGATCTTGTACATTATCGTAAACTCATTATCGGCTTCGATCGCAGGACGTCCTGTAAGCATTTCATAGAAGATAAGACCCAGGGAAAAGATGTCCGACTGGGTACAGATTTTACCTTCCGAAAAGTGTTCGGGCGACATATAGCAGGGTGTGCCTGCGATTTCCTTTGCAGGTTTGTCATTTGCACCGACTATCACGGATATCCCAAAATCCATTATGTGAGGCAGGTTATTCTTACCAATCAGAATATTCGAAGGACTAAGGTCCCTGTGCACAACTCCCTGTTCGTGGGCACAGGAGATACCGTCAAGGATCTGTCCCATGAGAGCAATGGCAAGATGGACGATGAAGGCTCCCTTCTGCTTGATGTGTTCCTTCAGGGATATCCCATCAATGTATTCAAATACAAGATAGAGCTGCCCGTTATATTCCCCGGCCTCATAGAGAGGTATGATGTTTGGGTGCTGTAGCTTGCTGACTGTACGTGCTTCCTGAAGCAGACGATCCTGTTTATCTCCCTGCTTTGAGTAATGCCTGTGAAGCGTCTTTATGGCCACATACCTCTCAAGACGGGGATCAGAGGCAAGATAGACCACTCCCTGTGAGCCTTTGCCGAGCTCTTTCAAAATCTTGAAACGGTCTATATGGGAAGGGATAGACATTCCACTGGGATCCCGGACTACTATGGCGATTTACATTCGATTACAAGGCCCTTTTTTCGAATGGATTCAAGCATCATCCCTTGTCAATATTCAGAAAAGACAGCCTGTCTAAGGTCCACTCATCAATATTAACTATCGACCAATCCATATGAAATCTTTAGAAATATCTCTGTGTTATATAATATTTAATAAAGAGGGGGGCATCAACGCCGGATGATAGCTGTTTCTAAATCAGGAATAAAAAATCCACACCCAT
>CAYTUL010000081.1:0-10876 GCA_964441135.1 uncultured Desulfobacteraceae bacterium
GTCGTACTTGTAGACAAGGCGGCAATCGACAGAAGCGGCGCCGTCGCAATGGGCCTCTCCGCCATCAACCAGTATGTAGGTGTTAAAGACGGTGAAAACACGGTGGAAGACTATGTCCGGTACGTACGACAGGACCTTATGGGTGTATCCAGGGAGGACCTGGTATATAATATCGCGCGTCACGTCGATTCAACGGTCCATCTTTTCGAGAAATGGGGCCTCAAGATCTGGAAAGACGAAGAAGGCAAGTATGTACATGAAGGCCGCTGGCAGCTTATGATCAATGGCGAATCATACAAGATCATCATCGCGGAAGCGGCAAAAAACGCCATAGATGATGCGGGCGGAGAGATCTATGAAAGGGTCTTTGTCACGGAACCACTAATAGAAGGCAACAAATGTGTGGGCGCCGTGGGATTCAGCACGCGGGAAGAGAAGTTCTACGTATTTAAGGCCAAGGCCGTTATCGTCGGCTTGGGAGGGGCGGTTCACGTGTTCAGGCCCAGATCCGTGGGTGAGGGTTTTGGCCGTTCCTGGTATCCCCCCTTTAACTCGGGTTCCAGCGCTTATGTTACTATCAAGGCAGGTGCCGAGATGACCTGTCAGGAAGTCCGTTTCATCCCTGTCAGGTTCAAGGACGCCTATGGTCCGGTGGGTGCATGGTTTCTGCTTTTCCAATCCCGTGCCATAAGCGCCGAAGGTGGCGACTACATGGTAGTCAGGGAGGATGAGTTGGCAAACTGGGCTCCCTATGGCCTTGCGAAACCAATCCCAGCAAATTTGAGGAATTACCTCGGCATGCTGGATACGGACGCGGGGCTGGGTCCCCTTTATATGGAGACCGATGAGGCTATTCAAAACATCGCCAATGCGTATAAAGATGATCAAAAGGCCTTTAAGAAGAAGATAAAGGAGCTTGAGAGCGAGGCATGGGAAGACTTCCTGGATATGACCATCTCACAGGCTATTCTATGGGCATCCCTAAACGTCAAGCCCGAGGAAAAACACTCGGAGATCGCGGCCTGCGAACCTTATTTCATCGGATCGCACTCCGGAGCTTCCGGTGCGTGGGTAAGCGGTCCAGAGGATCTGGATACGCCCTATAAATGGGGTTACACCAATATGACAACCGTGGATGCCCTCTTTGCAGTGGGCGATGCCTCCGGTGCGTCAAGCCATAAATTTTCCTCCGGGTCCCACACTGAAGGACGGATTGCCGGAAAACAGGCTATCAAGTATATCATCGAAAAAGGTCAAGAGCCAAATGTGGATATGGCCCAGGTGGAAGAGCTGAAGAATAGAATTCTAAATCCCCTGGATCTTTTCGAACAGAATAAGGATGAGTTTACCGATCCTGAAGTGAACACCCATTACATCATGCCGAGGCAGTTTTTGCACAGGCTTCAGAAGATAATGGATGAGTACGCCGGCGGCGTTACCTCTGCATTTAAGACCAGTAAAGCTCTCCTCGAGAGAGGTCTTGAATTGATGGAATACCTGAAAGAAGATTCGGACAAGATGGCCGCAAGGGATCTCCATGAGCTGATGAGGGTATGGGAAAATGTCCAGAGGATGTGGATCGCTGAGTCTCATATCCGCACAATGCTTTTCAGGGAAGAGACCAGATGGCCCGGTTACTATTTCAGGTCTGATACACCCAAGATGGACGATGAAAACTGGCTTTGCTTCTGCAACTGCCGTTATAATCCTGAGAATGCCGAATGGGAAATGTCCAAAAAGGATATATGGAATATCCCGGGCGTTTAAATTCAAATAAAATTAAAAAATCCCCTGTGGCGTATTCATTGCGACAGGGGTTTTTTTATGATGAGCCGGTCAGGAAATAACGTCTTACTGACCGGTTATTGAAGACGGCCATACTTTGTGAGGTATTTCACAAAAATACTTGCATTTTTGGGGAATGGTATGTTAATAAGCATCACCAAAAAGAATCAACTATGGGAAATTCTATTGAAAATACGTTTTATAGGGCTCCGGACTTCGATTTTCTGCCCTTGTTGAGTTCCAAGGAAGAGCCATAAAATGAACACCTTGAATAGACCCGGATCCCATTCCTAAAGCATCTACAATTTGCCGAGGAGGATAAGCATGACAAACACAGAGACCCAGAGTATCCTGGTTGTCGGCGGCGGAATGAGCGGCCTTACAGCCGCCATTGAAGCGGCTGAAGCCGGCTATGATACGTATATAGTTGAGAAGAATCCATATCTGGGGGGCAGAGTGGCCCAGCTTCATCATTACTTTCCCAAGTTGTGCCCCCCACTCTGCGGGTTAGAAATAAATTATCGCCGTATCAAGCAGAACCCGAAGATTCGATTCTTCACGATGGCCGAGATCGAAGAGATTTCAGGGGAAGAAGGGGCCTTTGATGTCAAAATCAGGCTGAATCCCCGCTATGTGAACGAAAAATGTACGGCATGCGGAAAGTGCACTGAAGCATGTACCATGGAGATTGATAATCCGTTCAATTTCGGAATGGACAAGATAAAGGCTGCCTACCTTCCCTATGACATGGCCTTTCCAGCGCGTTATGTGCTATCCCCCGAACTGGTCAAAAACGGCGAGGCCCAGAAGGTCAAGGAGGCCTGTCCCTATGACGCCATCGATCTAGATATGGAATCCAGGACGATGGATCTTAGGGTGGGGTCTATTATATGGTCTACCGGGTGGAAGCCCTATGACCCGAGCAAGCTGGAGACATATGGGTTTGAGCAATATCCCGATGTGATAACCAATGTCATGATGGAAAGATTGGCCTCCTGGTCAGGGCCGACAAAGGGAAAGATCCTTAGACCTTCCGATGGAAAAGCGCCCGAGACCGTGGCATTCGTTCAATGTGCCGGTTCAAGAGACGAGAATCATCTGCCCTTTTGTTCAAGCATATGCTGTCTGGCATCCATGAAACAGGCCACATACGTAAGAGAACAGTACCCGGATGCTAAAATCTTTATTTTTTATATAGATATTCGGGCGACGGATCGTCTGGAAGCCTTCTACACCAAGGTCAAAGAAGATGAAAATATACGTTTTTTTAAAGGAAAAGTGGCCAAGATTACCCAAGAGGATCCGGGGAAAGGCCTTATCCTGAGGGTGGAGGATACAACAACGGAGGAATTACAGGAAATTTCGGCCGATCTGGTTGTGCTGGCAACGGGTATGCAGCCCAATACGTCGGAGACACCGCTTCCCATACAGATTCCCTATGATGATTATGGTTTTATAGCGGTCAAGGATCCAAAACCGGGTATCATCAGCGCCGGATGTTCAAGGTCTCCAATGAATGTTTCGGAAGCGGTTCAGGATGGAACAGCCGCTGCCCTCAAAGCCATCCAATCCATCGCAAGGAGGTTGCCCTAATGGAAAAAAAGAGTGCCGTCTATATATGTACAGGATGTGGTATAGGAGATGCCCTTGATATTGAACAGTTAGGGAAGGTGGCCACTGACGAAAAAGACGTCCCAATCTGCAAAAATCATCCCAATCTATGCAGTAAGGAAGGGGTGGAGATTATTAAAAAGGATATAACGGATGAGGGTGTTAATAAGATTATTATCGCAGCCTGCTCACTCAGGGTCATGTATGATGTATTCGATTTTGCCAATTGTGTCGTGGACAGGGTCAATATCCGTGAGCAGGTCGTATGGAGCCAGAAACCCGGTGAAGAGGATACCCAGATGATGGCCGAAGACTACCTTCGTATGGGAATCGCGAAAATCAATGTAATGGAGTTGCCCGAACCCTTTAAACCCGAGGAGGAGATATCAAAAGACATTCTGGTAGTAGGCGGCGGCCTGACCGGTTTGACATCCGCTTTGGAGGCGGCAAAGGCGGGATATCATACGATTCTTGTTGAAAAGGAAAACGAGTTAGGCGGGTTCCAGAGAAACGTAAAGGAGATAGCCACCAATCCATATAAGGATCTGCAGGAAAACAACCTGAAGGATCTGATAAAAGAGGTTACTGAAAATGAAAAGATAAACGTTTATACCGGTGCCACCATGGAAAAAATCTCCGGGGGGCCGGGTCTCTTTAAGGCCCTTATAAAGTATAACGGTTCTTCGGTGGAGCACGCCATAGGCGCCATTGTACTCGCAGCAGGATGGAAACCCTACGATCCGGAAAAGTTAGATAGGAGCCTGGGATTCGGGACTTCTCCCAATGTCATTACCAATACTGTTTTTGAAGAGATTACCGAAGAAGGAAGAATAACCCGGCCGAGCGACGGAAATGACGTGATGAATGTCGCCTTTCTACAATGCGCCGGCAGCCGCGATCCCAATCACCTCCCCTACTGCTCCTCAGTGTGCTGCACCACGTCTTTAAAACAGGCTATAAGAGTCAAGAAACAGAATTCCAACGCCAACGTATTTGTGGTTTATAAAGAATTGCGTACACCGGGACAGTCCGAGGATCTCTATCGAAAGGCTCAGGAAGAAGGAGTTGTGTTTATCAGATGCCAGTCACCTGAGGTGAAGGCTGACGGTGGACTGATCGTCGAAGCCGATGATGAGCTATTGGGTGAAAGGGTAATCATGGAAGATCTTGACATGGTGGTGCTCGCAACCGGTATGGTCCCAGTAAGTGCCTTCGGAAGGGATATTCAACAGGAGAGCAAGGATGAGCAAGAGGAGGATGATCTTAAAGAGGTCCCTTTAGATGTTATCCGGCGTTCAAATCTTTTAAACCTGGAATACAGGCAGGGACCCGAACTGCCCGCTCTAAACAATGATTTTCCTGATTCCCATTTCATATGTTTTCCATACGAAAGCCGTCGAACCGGGATCTATCCGGCCGGCTGCGTGAGGAGACCCATGGGTATCGCCACGGCAATCGAAGACGCGGCAGGAGCCGCATTGAAGGCAATCCAGTGTATTGAACTGACCTCCAGAGGCGCAGCAGTACACCCCAGGGCAGGGGATATGACCTATCCAGAGTTCAATATGAAAAGGTGCACCCAGTGTAAACGCTGCACTGTCGAGTGTCCCTTCGGAGCTATTAATGAAGACGATGAGGCAAATCCATTACCTCAACCCACCCGATGCAGGAGATGCGGGGTTTGTATGGGCGCCTGTCCTGAGAGGATAATATCCTTTAAGAACTATTCTGTTCCCATGATCGGTGACATGATAAAGGCTATCGAAGTGCCTGAAGAAGACGAAGAAAAACCGAGGATACTGGTGCTTGCCTGTGAGAATGATGCTTACCCCGCCCTGGACATGGCAGGGCTCCGCCGTTTGACCTATAACGCCTGGGTACGAGTAATTCCTTTGAGATGCCTGGGATCCATGAACCTCGTATGGATCGCCGATACCTTATCAAGGGGTATTGACGGCGTGCTTCTCCTCGGCTGCCAGCATGGCGATGATTATCAGTGTCATTTCATCAAAGGCAGCGAATTGGCGAGTATCCGTTTGAGCAAGGTCTCGGAGACCCTTGACAGATTGGCCCTTGAATCCGAAAGGGTTCGTTTTGAAAATGTTTCCATCATCGATTACGATAAGCTTCCGGCATTGCTGGATGAATTTGCGGAGACCATTCATGAGGTCGGACCAAATCCATTCAAGGGGTGGTAAAAAATCTTCAAAGCACATGACTGAGGGCTCATGGCTCAAAGGCGATGGGGAAGCGAACCATGATCGAAAATCGCAAATAAACCCAGAGCTATTGAACGTATCAAAGGAGGGATCTTTATGAGCGTAAAAGTTGATCCGGATTTGATGAAGGATCTGGAGATATTTGGGTTAAAAGATGCGAATAAATGCATGCAATGTGGAAATTGTACGGCTATATGCCCCCTTTCCGAGAAAGACAACACATTTCCAAGAAGACTAATCAAATATGCCCAAATGGGTCTTAAAGAAAAAATTCTGAAAAGCCCTGAACCATGGCTATGCTATTATTGCGGGGACTGTTCCGATACATGCCCACGAGGGGCTGATCCCGGTGAAGCCATGATGGCCTTTAGACGGTATCTTACTTCTAAGTATGACTGGACGGGTTTCGCCCGTAAATTCTATACATCCGAATCATTCGAAATCATTGCCGTTATTATTCTTGCTATTCTGATAGGCCTGGCCATGTGGATATTTCATGCAGCCAACCCGAATCTGGAACACGCCCATCTTAATTCAGTATGGCCCCGGGGGGCTATAGAGATCGGGGATATCATTATGGGTGGTATACTTACGGTCCTTCTTTTGAGTAATACCTATAGGTGTTTTAGTTTTATCATGGGGGATCTAAAATTCAGGATTCCACTCGGCACCTATATAAGAAACGTGTGGGAGATTATTGCACATGGATTGACACAAAAAAGATTTGGAGAGTGCACGGATAAGATGCAATGGTTTGTGCATCTAACCATAATGACTGGTTACGCCACCATGATGCTCCTCGTAATTATTCTTCTGGCCGGCGGATGGGAAGTGATCGGCCTGACGTGGGATCCTATCGCCTTTCAGAGGGATGTGATCTATCCCATCTGGCACCCGATACGATTGCTGGGTTATTACGCAACATGTGCGATCCTATACGGAACGACTTACGCCATTATCGGGCGGCTTAGACAGAGCAAAACTCCCTATAAGAATTCTCATAGTACCGACTGGATGTTCCTGATCCTTTTGGAATTGACGACACTCACAGGAATCTTTATACACTTTACCAGATTGCTGGACTGGCCCATGACCACCTATATTCTTTACACGGTCCACATTATGGTTGCTGTTCCCATGCTTGTCCTGGAAGTGCCGTTCGCGAAATGGGCGCATCTGGCATTCCGGCCCGTGGTCCAATTCCTGATGAAGGTAAAGGAAAGTTATCAGCAAGAACTTCAGGAGTTTGCCTAACATTCATGTGCAATGAAAGATTGAAAACCGGAACCGGACTCCTGTAAAAGTTCTATAGGAGTTTGGTTCTTTTTTTGGGGATTGTGAAATGGATCAGCAGGAGACACCAAAATGCCCCCATTGTGGCATAGGAATGAAAAAATGGAGACCCCCCGCAGATTCCACCTGGACTTCCGCTTTTCAATGGGTCTGTTTTAATGATAAGTGTCCCTATTTTGTCAGGGGATGGGACTGGATAATGGAATCACAGGGTGTAAGGGCGTCATACCGGCACCGGCTTGATCCGGCATCAGGCGTATCAGGTCCCCTTCCCGCATGGTCCTACGATGCGCATAAGGACAGAATTGTCGAGTAGTTGAGTGGTTGAAAATGAAAAAGACAGGAAGAAATGATCCATGTCCCTGCGGTAGTGGTAAGAAATATAAAAAATGCCACATGGGAAGGGAAGATGAGCTGGCCCTTAAGGGCATTGATGAGTTCACAAAAGAGATGAGCTCACGGATTACAAACCTGCCGGAGGTCAGTTATGGCCGCTCTCGAGAGATTCTGGATGACTTGGATATTCCGGATCTCACAGGGAATTCCATGGGTATTAAATTTGTGGACCTCAAGGCGTACTCGGCACTTAACCTCTTCGGAGGAACGCACCCCAAGGCGTCCAAAGGAATGAGCGGGGGCGTCTTTATCAATATTTACAGGACGATAAAATCGGATCCTGACAATGTCTACCTTGCCATATCCCGTGATATTGACGATTCAAGCCTCGTGCACGAACTGGCCCATGCCCTGGATTATCTTTCCGGATCCGGGCTCATCCCGGGTACCCAAGAACCCTTAAGTCTTGAGACGGGCGTTCCGGTTGAACATTTTGAACATCCTGAGGAATATGGTTACTGGCTTGATTATCTCACGAAGAGGTTCGGGATTTTATTAGACGCGGATGACCGGATTATAGCCTATCTCTATGAAAAAGGAATGTTGATAAAAGGGGAGACGATCCGGAGTGGGAATGGACCGGCATTAAAATTAAAATCCGAGCAGTTATTCAGGTTTCTGTCCGAAAAAAGCAAAGAGATCGACAGGCTCATCAGCAATCTTGAAGGCTATATTGGATCCCGGGAGATGGATAAAGATTAACCGGTATAGGACATCATTTCGAATTCTCCTTTACCCAAAATACTTTTTTCCCAAAGATACCGAACTTGATCCATTCAAAAGCAAATTTTAGCAGATCAATATCACTTTTTCCAATATTTTCAACTAATTCTGGTTCCACTTCCAATCGTTTTAAAAACGTGCTTTTAAATACGAAGTCACGGAATTTATCGATATTATATAGGGCCATAGTGATCATCTGCTGAATCTGTGGATTATCGATATGAAATTCCTGCGACTGAAGCTGAACGGTGAGGCTGGTCAGATATTCATTGAGTTCATCATATATATTGATCTCCTGATTTTCGAGCCATTCGGATATTTTGTTCGTTTCATCTTCCTTTAACCCAAGACATCTGGAACTGTCAGTAATCAGGCTGTATGTACCGTCATCATTTAAATTCAGAGGATACATCCTGCAGGGCCAGGGCCTGTCCTTGTAGACAATGCACCCCTCGTTAGAGACAAAGGGGCATTTTTTATCCTTTTCATTCATCTTAAGGATGACCAGGGGGATAAGTAGTCCCTTCTTGGGAATCATGATGGTGTACTTTTCGAGAAATTCATCGGAAGAGATATTGAGGCTGTTTTTTAAACGTAAGACATCATAAGGCGTTAAAAAGATAGTTATATCCTGACAACATTGGGTAAAACAGGATACTCCTGGATAACAATGAAATCTGAATGGATGAACCGATTCCATTCTGGGCTTTATATCTCCAGGAATAGTATTATGATCTTGAGACATATTTTTTTCCTTTTAAATCATTATGTTAAAACCCGGTGCATACTTATCGGGCCATTCAATGAACAAAGGGCATCCCCCTTAATAAATAAAAATTACTTGACCAAGCAAAGCGGTATGTTTTTAATAAAAGGCTTCTATAGCAATTATAGGACATAAAGGTCAATATATTTCCCTATTCGCTCAGGATATGGCGGGCAGGATCTCCATTGATAGGATCTTAACAAAAAAGATGGGTAGGAATAGGAATTTACAAGGAGGGTCATCAATGAACGAGAGGACATTGTCAATTATTAAACCGGATGGTGTTACAAGGAATCTGATTGGTGAGATAATAAAAAGGATAGAAGGCCAGGCATTAAAAATTCGCGCCATGAAGATGATACTCATGACAAAGGATCAGGCTAAAGGATTTTACGCGGTTCATAAAGGCAAGCCCTTTTATGAAAGCGTCACAGACTTCATGTCCTCTGGATCTTGCGTGGTAATGGTGCTGGAGGGAGAGGACGCCATTAAAAGATACAGGGATCTGATGGGAGCAACCAATTTCGAAGAGGCGGAAGAAGGGACCATTAGACGGGAATTTGCCACGGACATTGAAAAAAACCTAGTCCACGGTTCTGATTCGGAAGAGACTGCAAATTACGAGATCGGTTATTTTTTTAATAAGCTTGAAATAGTAGGGTGTTGATAAAAAGGGAAGGATACAATTTTTTATTCCGAGCCTGACAACGTAAAGAGTCAGGCTCAGCCTTGTATTGTTTTTATTTGAACCGGATTGATGGATTTCTTTTCAGGTTTATTCTTCTTTTTTCTCTTCATCCTCTTCCTTTTCTTCCTGCTTCTCGTCCTTTAACTCTTTTATCTCTTCTTTTAGACTCTCAACTTCACTTTTTAATTCGTCCTTCTCATCATCAAAACTTTCAGAGGCGGATTTATCCTTTAACTCTTCAATGCCCAGATAGGTTGCCAAAGCGCCGCCCAGGATAAATAACGCCGGGAGAGTAGCCATAAGGCCTTTAACAAAAAATCCCCACCATAAGATGATAAAAATGATCCCCAATATTAAAGCTATAATCCCGCCCACTAATGACATCATGATGACTTCCTCCTTAATATATAAATTACGATATGGCTTTTCACCTATTTTACTTTATATAGTCAAGATAATTTGATATCATAAAATGTAGAATTTGTTCAATAGATTAATAAATATTTTTAAAAAGTCAAATAAAATTGTCGAACATGTTATTGTTATTCTGAAATCGAGATTTCCTGGAGAGAAATTTTCAGGGAGCGTATTTAGCAAATTTTTGTTGAAATTTTTTCTATTTAGTAATAATAAAAACGCCAAGGATATCAGTTAACATTTATATTCTTTAAAACCAAAAATAATACATTCAATTTCCTCCATTTGAGCCATTCATGATAAATAAACTCCAATTATATTCATTCATTAGAATCCCGGAGTACTTTTTGTTATTCATATAATAATAAAGATAATCCCGAACTATTTACGTGTTGAAGTGGTGATTAGACTTTATTGAGATATAGTGGTTATTTAAAAGAAGTTTTTAGTTATGGTTTTCGTTCATGGAAATATCGACAACCACACCCTAATTCTTGCAATACAATAGGGGATTGGTGATTCATTTTGATATTATCAAGAAGGTGTAATTACGAATAATATTTAAAATTTCAAAGATATTCAGAGAAAATACATGAAAAAAGATAATAATCGACTAATAAAGGTAAATAATTCAGAAAATAAATATTGAAATATTTATAATAAAATCTTATTCTTAAGGATTGCATTTTTTCGGAACCAAAGGCCAGCGTAGCTCAGACGGCAGAGCAACTGATTTGTAATCAGTGGGTCGGGGGTTCGATTCCCTTCGCTGGCTCCAGATATTCAGGAAAATGGAGAGGTTCCCGAGTGGCTAAAGGGAGCAGACTGTAAATCTGCCGGCTCAGCCTTCGGAGGTTCGAATCCTCCCCTCTCCACCATTTACATTCACTGATTCATGATTTAAATTTACTTTTTTCTTCATGAGCGGGAATAGCTCAGTTGGCTAGAGCGTCAGCCTTCCAAGCTGAGGGTCGCGGG
>CAYTUL010000082.1:0-10827 GCA_964441135.1 uncultured Desulfobacteraceae bacterium
ATCCAGCCTTCAATATCTTCTTTCGGAAGTTCAAGTATTACTCTATCTACCTTCTCCGGTAATTCCCTTAAATTCCTGTAAACCCTGTCTTGATCGATTTGGGTCGCGGCCGGATCAACAGGGTATACTGTTTTTGATATGGATTTCAAGCCCTTATAGGTAAGCGCCGGATAATTCATTTTCCTTGAATCCCCTATCACCGCAAAACGGTTACCATCAAAAAAAGTCTCATAATTTGAAGCCATTTTTTATTGCTCCTATTCTGTTCTCAAAATTTCTTTTTCCCCATCATTCGGCGAACCTCACCCGCGATAGCAAGGCAGGAGGTCAGGGCGGGACTATCCATTCCCAGAAGGTTGATAAAGTTTGGATACACTCTTTGCCTGGTAATCAGCCAATCATGTTGTCCGGAAAGATGGGCAAGAACGCCGGCATGCTGGGGTTCGAGATCGCTCACCCTGATACCGGGAAAATAGGGTGCTATTTTTTCATAATAATCTTCCATAGGCCGGAATTCACCATCGAAATCTTCCTTGTCCCGGCCCGGTGACGAAAGGGGACCCGTGATGAGCACGGGTGATGCTACCCAAGGGCTGTCCGAATTTTGCTCTATGGTCGGAGTAATGTGGGTACCGACGGCCCAATATCTGCCTGTAGTTAATCGGATTCTGACGGGAACGGGATACACATTGGTTGAGCATGTCAATTCCCATCGTTTGGAAGGGTAAAATCGGGCGAATTCGCCCCGCATGGGTTCTATGCGATAGTCACAACAGGGATCCAGCATCCTTGCAACATTATCTGCGAAAAGCCCGGCGCTGTTTACCACCTCCCGGCTCAGAAAGGTATCCTCATGGTTATCGGGGCTCCGGACAGTCATTTCGAAACCTTCGCTGCGGGGACGTATCGATATCAGTTCGGTACGGGTCAGGAAACAGGCCCCGTTGTTGGATGCCAGTGTGCCTAACTTATAGACCAGTCTGGTGGGATCCACCACACCGGCGCTTGGTAGATCGAGTGCTATAGCAGCCCGGACATTGGGTTCCCTCACGGTTACTTCTTCGCTGCTCAGCTCTTGAACCTCTACGCCGTTGGTCTTGGCCTGTTTAAGGCAGATTTTAAGGATACGCCGCTCTTCTTCGGAGTTGGCCACAACGAGTTTTCCGCAATGCAGGTGGGGTACATCGTATCGCTCACAGAACTCATACATCATTCGTACACCTAAGGGGCAAAGCCTTGCCTTTAAAGGAGTTGTGGCCCTGTCGTAGAAAACCCCGGAGTGTATGACCCCCGCGTTCCGTGAAGACTGGTTCTCACCCTTTGTAATACCGGGATTCTTTTCAATTACAAAGATTTCCCTTCCTGTCCTCGACAATTCATAGGCTATGGCCGCTCCAACCACCCCTGCCCCGATTACCGTTGTTTCGACGATATCCATCGACACGCCCACCTGATACCTGTTCTATCCAATGCTATCGGGCAACGTTCCCGAGAGGGCATCTATTTCCTTTCCTCCGCCCATTGGAGATTCTCCTTGATCAGGTCCGGAATAGGAAGCTCATAGGGGCAGCGAGACATGCATTCACCGCATTCCGAACAGTTCTCGGCCTTTTCAAGGGCGCTTTTTAAAAAAGGAGATTGAAGGGCCGAAGGCCCCATTCTTTTAACCATTGAACGTATGCCCAGGACCATCTGAATGGGTATCTCCTCGCTACAGGGCTGGCAGTAGTCACAACGCCGGCAAAAAACTTTATCGTACTCCTTCCTGATCTCATCAATTTCCTTTCTTTCATCCGGATTCAGTTCATAGGAGCCTTGAAATACTTCCCAATTCCGATCGATGAATTCCTTATGTTCAACGCCCGCCAGGACCAGGATATCCGGATGGGACAGGGCAAACTTCAATGCGAGCCTTGGATTATCTATAACGCCGCCGGAAAAGGGCTTCATGGCGATAAGTCCTACTTTTTTCGCGACGGCCATGGGGATCACCTTTTCAAGGGCCTTGGTTTCAATAAAGCTGAAACAGAGCATAATGGTCTCGAACAGGCCGTCGTCAACAACCCGTTCCAGCAGGTCCAGGCTGTGGCTTGTCAGCCCGATGTGACCGATCAGTCCCTCCTCCTTTGCCTTTCTTAATCCCTCCAATGCACCGCCTTTAGAAATGATTCCTTCGTAATCTTCTTCGTTCCTCACCCCGTGGCATTGATAGAGATCGATGTGATCGGTCTGCAGATTTTTCAGGCTTATTTCCACGTCCGCCAGGGCCCCTTCCGAATTCTTCTGGGGAGTCTTTGTCGCTAAGGTAACCCTTCTATCGGTCTGCTTTAAGGCCTTCCCTATACGTTCTTCACTCGTGGTGTACATCCTGGCTGTATCGATAAAATCAAGCCCTTTTTCTACCGCATACAACACAGTCTCTACCGCATGTTCTTCATCAACCCGTTGAATTGGAATCCCTCCAAAGCCCAGTCGATTGACTTCAATCCCTGTCTTTCCAAGTATCACTCTTCTCATCCATTGCTCCTTTCATTTCACCGTATAGTTGTCGTGTATTCTCCATGAGAGTTTCTATTAATACCCTTTCATCAATCCCCTTTATCTCCGCGATTGCCTTGATAGCCGTTACAGCGTTAACGGGTTCATTTCTTACCCCTTTATCAGGCCCCAATACCGGAGAATCCGTCTCGATCAGCATACAGGAGATCGGTAACTGTTTTACAAGCTTCTGTTTTTGCCGCGAACGGACGATAGATGGCGGAATGGAAAAAAAGAATCCGGCTTCCACTCCGGGAAGCGCGGCCCTTGCTTTTCCGTCAAAGGCGTGAAGCTGTACCCTGTTGGCGTTGCGGCTGATTAGGAAATGGATGGTTTGCTCCCCCGCTGACCTGGAATGAACATTCAGCGGCAGGTCGACTTCCCTCGAAAGCTGAATAAACATCCCGAATATCTCTTTCTGAATCTCCCTCCGGGGTTCCTCCTTCACCACCCAGTGATCAAGACCCACTTCACCGATGGCAAACAGTCTTTCCCGATTATTTTTAATAAAATCGATAATCTCGCCGGCCTTTTCAATATCAAGACAGGTCGGATACAGGCCTGCGGCCGGCCGCATACCCGGATATTTTTCAGCCAGATCAATATTCCGCTTCGCGTCCGAAATATCCTCGCTCACACAGATAATTTTTTTTATTCCCGCTGATACCGCCCTCTTAATCACTTGGGTGCGATCCGGATCAAAAACCTCGTCACACAGGTGAGCGTGTGTGTCCGTTATCTGAACAGAACCGTTCATGATGAATTCATTATCAATAAACACATTCTTTGCAACCCTTTCTTTCATATATCAATACCCTGATTTATTTTTCTTTTGGAAAACCCTTTCCTCAGGGCCTTTAGAAGATTCCGAATCACATGAATGAGCGGCCATTTTCTCTTCCTGATAGACAATGGTTGAATATTCAGGGCTTGTCAAGCAAGATATCACGGAAATGATACTGACGATCTGCAATCAATGCTTCCATGGCTGTATGTCGGCACAAATAATCGTTACTTTATCCTTGACAAGCACGAACGGTCGTGCTATTATTCCTCCCCATGAAAAAAGGTGAAGATACAAAATCCATGATTCTGGACGCAGCGCTTAATATGTCGAGTCAGTTGGGCCTCGAATGTATATCAATCGGTGCGCTCTCCAAGGCTACGAACATGTCAAAAAGCGGATTATTTGCCCATTTTCAATCAAAGGAGAACCTGCAACTTGCAATATTAGATCACGCTGCCCAGACCTTTGCTGACAGTGTTATTATTCCGGCCATAAAAAAACCTGGTGGGATTCCAAGAATCAGGGCCATTGTGGCGAACTGGATTTCATGGAGCTTTACCATATGCGGCGATTGCATTTTCGTTACCGCGAGTACCGACTTCAGCGACCGGCCGGGAAAAGTACGGGACCTTCTTTTACATCAGCAGGAATTGTGGATTGATAGCCTTCGCCGAATAGCCAAGTCGGCCATCAAGGCCGGCGATTTCAGGGAAGACATTGATTGCGAACAATTCGCCTTTGATCTCTATTCACTTCTACTCGGTTTTCATCTCTATTATAAATTATTTAACAAGCCTGACACAAAGAAACGTCAGGAAATAGCTCTCGAACGGCTTTTGTATAATTATCGCAGCAAAGGGCCTCAATCCAGCAGGTAATCTAATTCAGCCACCCTAAAAAGGAAGGAAAAACTCTCAAATAGACTATCAGATATCCCCTTAATAGCACGAACGTTCGTTTTATATTTGATAGGTAGAAGATTTATTTATGATTAATCATCCATTTTCAAGATCAGGAGTATAGAATGAGAGAAATCGATGTTATATTAGAGGAATACAGGCATGGAGATTTGGGCAGACGGTTGGACCTTTATCTCCAATTCAGGTCCCTCCGGGGCAATTTTGACCGGATTGAACGTATGGAGACACCGATCGAAAAGACGGTTGAATCAAGGCTGACAACCCATCTTTTCAACCAGGGAAAAGCGCTTTTCGGCTCCTTATTTCGCTCGCTGAAATACTGCTGCTTCCTCTTTGTTCAAAGGCTCGATACGTAATTAGTGCTCATCCGGAAACTAACGTTTCCGGACTCGCGCTATCAGCACTCAGCATTCAGCGCTCAGCCAAAGCCTCTAAAAACAAGAGATTAGCTGAAGGCTGACCGCTGATCGCTGAAAGCTCCATCCAGAAATATCCTATTTCTGGATGGACACGAATTAGGACTCCATTAGCATTCTATGGAGATCCCTTTTTCTCTTTTTTATTCCTACTACCGAAGAAGCTTGCTCTGACCCAATTCCAGTTCAGGAGAAGGTGGATTATTACAAAAACAACAAGGGCCACACCTCCGCTTACATGAACGGCTTCAAAACTTTCTTTTGGGATAACCTCATGCATCGAGCCGGTTATCACCTGATACAGAACCAATATTGCCAAAATCGGGTTGATGATCTTTAACACTTTATTTTTTTTCATTATTTTCCCTTTCCGCTATCATTGCTATTGTTCGTCTTTTATATCTTAATATAACCCTTTCTGGAACATGAAGAATTGTTCATTTGATGTAAGAAACTTCCATATCGCGGAGGTTAGGATTATCCGGCTATGTGTTACAGGGTTCACGGTTCAAGGGTTACACAGAACAGATTGGGACTTTTCATAAACCCTATACCTTACGCCTTATACCCTATCCTTCATGATTTTACCTATAAGGCCCCTTTGGGGTTAAAGAAAGGCCACGTCCTTTGTGCGTGGATTCTTTTCTTTCTTATCATGAATGATATTCATTCCAGTAATAAATCCCATGCCATATTAAAACCTATTACCAGAGAAGGCTCTAAGCCTTTCTTCCTCGGTTTTTCGCAAGGGCCTCCCGAATAATCGGCAATGAGTTTCGTAGCCAATTCCGAACAGGCCGGTGTGAGAAAAAAAGGCTGCTCTCCATCGTTCAAAGGTAACCCTGCAAAAATTCCCATTTCATAGGGCAGTCCGGCTTCATGAAACGCATCTCTGAATTTTTGATGGAGCTTTTTTATTTCACCTGCCTTAATCTGTTCTTTTGTTAAAAGTACTTTAAACCAGGTCATGGTAACCACCTTTCCAAAAGTTTATAGGAACCCGGGTTCTCAGTAAGCGAATTTTGGAGTCACATAAAAGGAGCAATAGGCAAGGTTTGCAATGACCCCTTGAGCCCTGGAGTCAAGGTCTGCCGCTATCTCCGCAAATTTCGATTCGGGAATTTCCTTGTCCACATCAATATCCGCTGCGATAATAATCCTTTTTTCCGATTCAGATATGACCCTGAAATCGTGATATCCTGTAATACGGGAGTCTTCAGCTACTACCTTTCTGAATTGTGCCTCTACGGCATCAATTTCGGGGGTTCTTTCAGGCAAGGGATCTGAATGGCATACCACTTCACCACCAAATTCCTTTCGAAGCTTTTTTTCGCACTTTTCGGCAATCTCATGAATTCGTGCAGGCCCATAATTCTCAGGCATCTCTCCATGAAAAGAAATAAAAAACAGGGATCCATAGTCATGAACGATGATTTCGTGGACATCTTCCACACCATCAATAGATTTCGCGCTCTCCCGGATTCTCCGGATCATATCCCTATCAGGGGCCTTTCCGAGAAGAGGAATGACCGCATGGTGAGCGTGAGTATATCCTAGGTAGAGGAGCCAAATGGATACCGCAATGCCGATATATCCATCCAGGGTGTTCATATGAAAAAAGTGGGCGGCTAAAAGACCGGCGATAACCGTTAGAGTGCTGACTGCCTCTACCCGTTGATGGCCTGCGTTGGTAAGTATTGACCTGGAGTCGATACGCTCTCCCAAGTAACGCACAAACTGTCCCATCCATCCTTTGACAAAAACGGTAATCAGAAGAATCCACGGTAATGCTGGCCAATAATGAACCGGATGGGGATGCATTGCCTGATGAATGGATCGCTCTCCGATATCTATTCCGGACACAAAAAGAAAAATGGACATGATTAATGGCCCCACATGCTCCATCCGGCCGTGTCCGAACGGGGTCTTGGCCGTTGCAGGTTTGGATGCCACCCAAAAAGTGACCACGAGAATAATGGAATTGGCGAGGTGAGAGAGAAGATGAAATGCGTCGGCCACAACGGATATGGATCCGGATGCCAATCCCATGACAATCTTTACAGTAAATAGAACGACTGTCATTATTATTGAAGTCCATCCCGCTAACATACCATACCGGATCCGCACAATCTGTTCATCCGTCCGGTCAAAGTCCCGGATAAAATACCTTCCAAGGTTCCGATTCGTTTTTTCCAGTATTTTCAATGAACCTACCTCTCCATAGGGGTGTATTGTTGTATTTTATCCCGTCCTTTTTCGATAATTCATGTTTTTATGCACAGGATCATCAATCTTCCCAGAAAATGCAGGACATCGGACATTCACTCATCGCCTCTAAAATGCAGTCTTCCGGACCTCCTTCCGGTTTTATTACCTTGGATTTTTCGATTTCGTGATTGAGCCTGAATACTTCCGGACAGATTTCTTCACAACTTCCACAACCTATGCACTCTTCTTCATCGATATATACCTTTTTACTCATTTTCACCTCTCTGGTTAGGACTGCCCTGAAAATGAACAACTGAAAAACTCGAAGGGATCTGTTTTTAAAATGCCCCGAAGAAACCCTGAGAATAGCCCGATTTTCTGTCAGGCCGTGGAACTGATTCCACCACATTTCTCTTCCAAAGACAAGTCTTAGCATCTTTTTCCCCGTACAATAGAGATGATATCGGCACGTTGTCATTCCCCATATAGCTTAAGGTTGATGGTTTGGACAGTTCTATGCTATATGAGTATCTCAGGACTCCTATTATTATGATTTGGCCATGGATCTTAGAGAAAAAGGATTTTCTCTGGAGGAAGTAATGAGCAAGGTCAAAGAAGAGATGTTCGGGTTTTTCAAGGTGGAACCGGAAATGGTTCCGGCAGCCGGGATGATGTTTGATATGGGCACCGTCCGGCTGTATAATGAGATACACAGCATCTTTTATGAATGATATAATCGTGAATGGCTCATTCATCTTCTTATAATAACAGGATTTAGAGTCATATGAGAGGCCTGCCTTGGATAGAGTAATATCCATTATTATATCGCTTAGTATTTCTCTCTTGATGTATCTGGGTTTTGTAGCTGTATTAAAAAATGAGAAAGGGAGAAGCTATATAGGGGGGCATTGGTTTTACCACCCGAACGCCATATGTGTCTGGAGGGTGTTCATCGGTCTTGCAGGCACGTTATTGTATTTTTTGGCCGAGCAGCATAATATAGGCATCTTTTTATTTACCCTTTCAGCGGTATTAGACGGTGTCGACGGACTGATAGCCAGAAAATGTGACCTGGTAACCCCTTCCGGTGAAGAACTCGATCCCCTGTGCGATAAATTAACCTACCTGCCTCCTCTTGTATTTTTCGCCTACGGGGGTCTGTTGAATATAACGGCGGTATGGGCCCTGCTGATTATAGAGGCCTGTGGTCAATTCCTCGTAAGATATATTATTAAACGCTTTACAAAATTTTCAGTAGCCGCGAATAATTTTGGGAAAATAAAAGCGGTTTTGTGCTTTGCCCTGATCATCTATTGCTCACTCATCGAGGACGGTTTTAAAATACCGGAACTTTCGAACCAGATACTCTATGTATGCATTATTCTGTCCATTTCATCGAGCATATTTAAAACCATATCGAATCGTTATTATGCGGACATATTATCCATATTGAACCTTTTATGTGGAATGGTCGGGGTATTTCTGGTCTTTCAGGGACGATATGTATATGTAGCTATCGCAATTCTTGCCGGCCAGATTTTCGATCTCTTTGACGGCAGGATGGCTGAAAAGCATGGGGGAACCAGGTTTGGTCCCTGGCTTGACGATTTAGCGGACCTTGTCAGCTTCGGCATCTGCCCGGGACTTTTGATTTTGTCGAAAGGGAAGTTTGGACTGCTGTCCTTTATTTTCGGTACACTCTATTTCATTGCGGTAGGGTTTCGCTTATGGCGATATCTTGTCCGCGATAAATATAATAAGGAATTGCCCCCGGGGATCTTTAACGGGTTACCCAGTCCGGCCGGTGCCATGGTCGCCCTGGGTGCTTGCCTGTTCTGGGAAAATCTATATATAATCTGGGCAGTCACCCTGTATACATCTTTTTTGCTTGTGAGCCATATCCGGTTTGTTCATTTTGGCAGGGTTGTCTTAAGGCGTATTCCTCGGACTTTTATTATCATATTGGGTTTTATCATCGTATTCATCATAGCCTATCTTTTGAAAGCGAGGGATTCCGGGATGTTAGGGGCTTTATTACTCCTGTGCTTTTTTATTTATCTTATAACGAGCAGTCGGACGGTTACCCCGGAAATCCCCTGAATTATTTGCAGATTCTTTCAGTTCCCCCTCTTAATCAACAGTTCTCTTACGCTTTAGAAGCCTTCTCTTTTCCAAATCACCTGCGATATCAATCAGGTCAAGTTCATGCAGTTTTTCCCCGGTCTGATAGCCCGTTTCCCTGTCCCATCCGCGTAGGGTATAATACTCATCTTTTAATTCCTCAAACCTTTTTTCCTCAACAATCGCACCTTTTTTGGATATTTGTTTCCCATCCTTCCCCGGGGCTACACATTCAGAGTCAAAGAACAGAGAATCCAATGGCTCATGAAAGAAATAGTCCAATAATCTGTCCCCTTCCCTTCCTCCCCAGCCCTGTCTCATGAGTATCGCTCTTTGAAGATTAAAGATCCTTTCACCGATCAGGTTAAGCTCTTGCTCGTCGATGTTCTTGCCTGTAATGGCGGAGACTACCCGGCTTTCCAATGTGGAAAATCCGATTTTTTTATCAAAGTACCGGGCCTGATAAATAGGCCATGCCAGATCACAAAGGATAAGGCTTTCCTTTATATAGCCATAGTCCTGAATCCTTTTTGCGGCAAGCGCCTTGCCGGAGAAGGTGGAAAAATCACCGGCTTCCGCGCTACCCCAGTATTTCTCGGCAATATCCTGAAGGATATCCGTGGATATAAAGGCGTCATCATACCCCACACACCAGTTGACCCATCTCGCGATGGGGAGCGAGGTGGCATGAAGCAGTTGTATGGGTCTTCTGGGTTCTGTGGCGTAGATAATTCCATTGACTGTCATAAACCTCGGATCATAATCCGATGTTTCGCCGGCCCTGGTGCTGATAACGGACCCGAAAAACTCTTGTGATTTCTCGCCCACATATTCGGCTGCCTTGAGTATCCCCATGGCGAGAATATCGCCAAAACCCTTTCGAAAGGACAATTTCTCCACAAGAGTTTCAATGAATTCGGAGCTGCCGATTTTGGAGAGGGGAAGCCCGGTCTCCTCGTCACTTAAAATACCCGCCTCGTAACACAGGCCAAGCCATTCAATAAGAGGCTGCATTACGGCCGTATCAAGCCCGTATTGGTCGCACAATCTCCCGGCAAACCTGTTATTGGCCTTAACAGTCTCGCCTTCACCATAGTATTTCATGCCAGGCACCATATAAAAAGAAGACGCCTGGCAAAAATGTTTATATTTTTTTCCATCCTCATGTTTGTATTCCTGCCGGTCACACCCGCTGATACATCCATAACAGGCGGTTAGCCGTTTCTTATCGAGTTCAACATGCCCATAATTTTCATAATTTTTTGTTCTCAATTGATAGACCTGATTTGCCAAACGTTTTAACTGATCCGGATCAGCCGCGACGGGTCGCCTTTTTTCATCAACCTTCACGACGACCGCTTTCAATAATTTGGATCCCATGACACTTCCAAAGCCGCTGGAACCGGAGGCATTTTCCGCGGCAAGCACCGTAGAAAAGGTAACCTGGTTCTCTCCGGCCGGACCAATGCAAAGGACTTTAACATCCTTTCCCAGTTCGGCCTTCAATATATCCTGGGTTTCAATGGCGTTCTTACCCCAGAGATGGGAGGCATCACGAATTTCAAGCCTCCCGTTGCTTAAAAAAAAGTATACAGGCCGCTCGGCCTTGCCTGTAATAGCCATGCCGTCATAACCGGCATATTTAAGCCAGGCTCCCCAGCTCCCTCCCAGATTCGCGTAGGAGAAGGACTCGGGGTACATCCCCGGTGATTTTCCGCATATCTGCCAGCGACAACCGGCGAATCTGGTAAAACCTGCTAAAGGTCCGGTCATGAGGATTAAACAGTTTTCCGGATCAAGGGCCCCGGTTTCAGGTGAGGTTTCATCCCAATAGATC
>CAYTUL010000083.1:0-10706 GCA_964441135.1 uncultured Desulfobacteraceae bacterium
ATTTAAGCGTATCCGCATCTTTCATCATCGCCACCTTGACCCAAAAAAAGCGAAACACAAATATACTATCTGATGTAGCAGTCTTACAAGGAATACAATGCGCATAGCGCTTTCGCCTCCTATGCTTCTCATGATCGTATTAGGGTCCTTGACCGAGCAAGAGAAATACAGTACAGCGGCATGGATATATTTTTTGATTGCCTTTCACTACATCCTGATGACAGATTGAAGCCAAGAATGGAAAATGAAATTCGGGACCATGATGTCCTATTACGGGAATCGATTTTGATAATGCGAATCATAAACAGGTGATTGCGGGAGCAATGAAAATAGATTAGGGGAGCTAATGTGGAAAAATTGTCTTTCCTGATTCTGACTTGTCTGTCTTTATTTGTATGGATGGCTCTGAGTGCAGATGAAATCAGCGCGGCCCCCGAAACCAGGGAACAATTGGCGAGGAGGTTTGTTGCCCTTCTCATTGAAGGACAGTTCGAAAAGGCGACGGAGAGTTTTGACGAGTCCATGAAGGCTGCGGTGCCTTCAACCAAACTTAAGGCGATCTGGATGGACCAACTGGACCGCTTAGGGGCCTGCGAGAGAATAGAAAGCACGAGAACCGAACTCTATCAACAATATCGGTTCATTTTCGTGACCTGTCAGTTCGAGAAGCAACGGATAGATGTTAAGGTGGTTGTCGACCAAAGGGGAAGAATAGCGGGTTTCTTTCTTGTGCCTTCCCAAGCCGCGCAATACCGGCCTCCCGTTTATGCAAAGTCAGATCTGTTCGGAGAACGCGATGTTACAGCCGGCACAGATGAATGGCCTCTCCCGGGAACACTCTCGATGCCTTTTGGAAAAGGCCCCTTTCCTGCAGTGGTGCTGGTCCACGGGTCAGGAGCCCAGGACAGGGACGAAAGCATAGGACCGAATAAACCATTTCGTGATCTTGCATGGGGACTGGCCTCCCGCGGTATCGCCGTTCTTCGCTTTGAGAAGCGAACGAAACAGTATGCCGCCAAAATGGCTGATCTGGAATGGTTCACAGTCAAGGAAGAAACCATCGACGATGCCCTGGCCGCCGTTTCCCTATTGCAGAAGACAGAACGTGTTGATAGAAACAGGGTGTTTGTCCTCGGGCATAGTCTCGGCGGTATGCTTGCCCCACGGATCTGCGCAGGTCATTCCGGCATTGCCGGGCTTGTGGTCATGTCAGGCAATGCAAGACCAATTGAGGATCTTGTGCTCGAACAGACCCTGTATCAGGCATCTCTTGCCGGGGAGCCGCCGGCGGACGCCAACAGAAGAATCGAAGAAGTCAAGCGGGAGGTTGCGGCTGTGAAAAAACTATCCCTTGAGACACCCCATAAAGGCCGGCTCTTGCGTGCACCAATAAGCTACTGGATCGACCTTCAGGGCTATGACCCAGTGCATGTTGCCGGAACCTTGGGAAAGCCCATGCTTATACTTCAGGGTGAGAATGATTGTCAGGTGAGTTTTAAAAATGATTTTAAAAGGTGGCGGCAAGCACTATCTAAACGCAACGACGTCAAATTGAAGAGTTATCCGACTCTGAATCATCTCTTCATGCAGGTAAATTCCAAAAGTACCGGCATAGAATATCTACGAGCAGGGAACGTGGCGGAAGTGGTTGTGAACGACATAGCCGCATGGATAGAGCAGCATTGAAAAGGATGAATATGATCAGCTACAGCCCGTCTCCACTGTCAGATAATTGCGGAGAGTATCAAGATTATTCCTGATTTCTCAAAGGAGAAGTATCCCTTCAATATTTTATTCTTCATCAGGATTTTTCGAAAGCCTAAATATCATGGTGATGGGGAAGGCAACAGATAAAAGCAGGTAACCTGTCATTTCAGGGGATAAATGTCATTTTGCTTCTTGGTGTCTCTCCAATTGAATGAGTGCTATGGCCATGTTTTTATGGGCCAGGGGAAAATCGGGTTTAATCCTGATTGCCTCCGCGTGATGCTTGATCGCGTTTTTAAAATCGCCCTGTTTCGCGAATACAACCCCGATGTTGGTATGCGCCACTTCGTCGTCGGGCCTGATCCGGAGAGCTTCGTTATAGTATTGAATAGCCTTGGACAACATTCCTTTTTTATCATAAAGGAGTCCAAGATTATTATTGGCTCTTTCATGGTTTGGGTTAATTCGCAGAGTCTCTTTATAGTGGGCTTCAGCTTCCTCCAAATGACCCTGCCTTGCCAAAACAACTCCTAAGTTATAATGGGCCTCTGCGTAGAAGGGATTGATCCGGATTGCCTCTCTATAATACGAGATAGCCTCTTCCTCTTTCCCTTGCAGATATAAGGTAGTTCCAAGATTGTTGAGGGCCAAATAGTTGTTTTTGGTTACAGAAAGGGCATGTTGAAAAAGGGAGGTACTGTTACTCCACTTTCTTAAGTATGCGTCAGTCACTGATATAAGAAACACAAGTAAAAAAACGCCTGCGGGGATAAGAAAAAAACCGTGATAACGCCCTCTTGAAATGAAAGATGAAATACCATAGGTAATCACGATAAAAAGCCCGGTAAGAGGGATGTAAGTATACCTGTCTGCCATGACATGGGATCCAATTTGAACAAATCCGATCACGGGCAAGAGGGTAACAAGGTACCAGAGCCAGCCCGTAATAAAATAGGGATACTTTCCTGCCATCTTAAATGCAACGCCCGTTGTAATGATTAAAAACACCACAACACCCGTTATCAGCCATAGGGGTCGCATGCCGGGATAGGGATAAAAAATCGATAATTTTATCGGATAAATCATTTTGAAGATGTAAGTTCCATAGGATAGAACTCCGTTAGCCATCCTGAATTTTAACGGTAAGGCTTCCAGGTCCGGAAGGGCTCCCAGTTTCTGCTGAGCGAGGAATGCAATGATACCCATTACCAGGGAAAGAATGAAAAAAGGATATTTTTCTTTTATTAATTGCTGAGGAAAAGCTTTCCTGTATTTTTTATTCATAGCCTGGCATCCGTTGATTTCAGACTGTTTGAAACGAATACGACCGAGTGGCCAATAATCCATGAGAAGCAATATGAAAGGAAGGGTTACAAGCATTGCTTTGGACAGAAGCCCCATAATAAAAAAAAGCAAGACGATGAGGTATCTAATGACCCCTGGATTTTCAGCATAACGGCTGTAGGTAAACAGAGTCAGCATGAAAAAAAAAGTGCTTAAAACATCTTTGCGACTGGATATCCATGCAACAGGTTCCACATGAAGTGGATGGAGTGCAAACAGGGCTGCAACGAAGGCACTTTGCCAGAGTAACCGGGTGGTTCTCTGAAGGAAAAGAAACAGCAATAAAGTGTTTGCTATGTGAAAAAGTAAATTATTAAAATGATGACCCGCTGGATTGAAACCATAAACCTGGCAATCTATCATATGGGAAAGCAATGTGATTGGACTCCAATTCCCGTGATAAAAGGTAGTGAAAGCCCAGGATATATTTTTCGTTTTCAGTCCTTCATTAACATGTCTATTTTCGGTAATGTAGACATTATCGTCAAGGTTGATGAAATGATGATTTTGAACCCGCCAGAAAGTTGCAAGCGTTATAATGGTCAGAAAGAGGCTTGTTATAATAAGAGGATAGGTATTATGTCTCTTCATCGTTTGATATGGTTTGAGTTTCTGAAATTGCTCCACGTATCACCCTGCGGACGATATAGGCCGGTCGATGTTTAACCTCTTCATAGATCCTGCCAAGATATTCTCCAATAATACCAAAAATGATAAGTTGGACCGCCCCGAAAAAGAAAATACTTAAAAGGATAGAAGTCCACCCGGGTATCGCCTCATATGAAATGAATTTTTTATAGAGGACGATACAGGTACCAATAACGGATATCATGGCGGCAATCATTCCAAGTACGGTCGAGATTCTAAGAGGGACCCAGGAAAACGATATGATGGCATCCATTGCGAGTTTTATCAGTTGAATAAAGGATACCCGGGGGATCCTGTCTCCCCTTTCGTCCCTTTCCACCTGGATACCGGTCTGACTGAAACCGACCCAAGCTCTAAGACCCTGAATAAAACGGTTCCGCTCCGGCATTGCGGATATCAGATCGACCACACGCCTATCCATCAGACCAAATATCCCGGCTTCCATGGGCATTGGAATATCGGATAAACGTTTGAGTATACGATAGAATAGGGAGAAAAAAGGACGTTTAAATATGTTTTCTTTCCTTGTATGACGAATAGCATATACAACCTTTGATCCTTCCTCCCACTTTGTTAGAAAAGCAGTGATTGCTTCCGGTCTGTCCTGAAGATCGGTATCCATGACGATTACGGCGTCACCTTCCGCGTGCTGTAACCCCGCATAAACCGCGGTTTGATGTCCGAAATTTCTGGAAAGATCGATTAAAGACACATCTTTATTTTCCGTGATTTCTTTGATTACAAAATCCGTGGTTCCGTCGGTACTCCCGTCGTTTATAAACAGGTATTCGAACCGGTAGGGGAGTTTGTTGGTTATCACTCTTAAACGCCTGTAGAGAACAGGGAGGTTTTTTTCTTCATTAAAATAGGGAAGGACCAAAGTAATCTTTTTATACATCATTTTACCCCGAAATTCGATAGAGATTGAGGATCGGTATTGAATCAAGTTTGATACCCCAAATAAGAATGGGTTTTTCATGAAGTTTTTTGAATAAGGGCCACGTTTTGACCTCCCAAAAATTGACATAGGGGCGTCCGAAAATCAGCATAAATTGTGCTTTCTTTATGTCGCCGGTCGGAATGAATTCGATTTTTTTGAAATCGTTCATATGTTTAAAATAGTAATTCATGGGAGATATTGGAAAATAGACGTAAGATCCAAAACAGGTTTCATTCAGCCGTTCCAGAACCTCATTGTTTAAGATCTCCCACCAATAGGTGGTCTCATAACCTCTTTTAAATGCTCCTGAGATGCCACCCACGATTCTGTTATAGTAGGAGAGCTCAAAGGGGGGGTACCTGGCAGGACTTTTTAAATCTCCCGCAAAAATGATCAGTAAAATTACGGCAACAATCCATCTTAACATAATTGTTTTTAATGTGGAATTCGATTGATCGCGTATAAAAGCCCATATCCTTTCAAGGCCCAATGTCATGAAGCAAGCCGCAAAAGGAAACGCGGGCAGCAGGTACCTTATACCATCATGGGCCGGGCTGATGGGCAGGGTCAAAAGAATAAAGGGAAAAATAAGACATAGGAATATCAGGCTCACTTTGAAATCAGTATGTGCCGTCTTGTTAAAGATAGCCGATGCGAGACCAGTGAGCAATAATAGTATATGTAGAATGGGTGTTGTGATGAGGAATATCGTAAAGGGGTAGTAGAAAGGGCCCCTATAATCGTAAAAATGACCGTCGAAGAACACGGTAAAAGGGGTCCAGGACCTTCGTGTTATACTTTGAGTTACAAATTCTTTTAGTCTCGATACCGGATCGAACCAGTAGTCCGGATTGATAACATAAAAAATGGTGACGCCGATTATGCATATGAATATCATTCGAATCAGCAGTCTTTTCCATTCCTTTCTGTACCAAATGAATGCCGCTGCAAGCACGGGCAACGTCAGGAGAAAGGAGGTAATCTTAATACTGATAAAAAAACCGAGAATAATTCCTAAAATCCAAAAAGACTTATGAAATATGATCCTGTCCATACCGGCTACAAGGAGAATCAGCAGGGATGTCATAGGAATATCCGTGGCCGGGAAATGTGTGTGACCGAAGAACCGGGGAATGGTGAAAAGGATAATGATATAAAAAACAGCCCGAATAAATAGATCCTCGCTCCACCACTTCAGGAATATGGTTAAAGAGATGCTAAAGATCAGTACATTCAGGACACCGTTTTGCCTGTAAGGGTCCTTTTCCCAAAAAATCGTCTTTTGGGCTATTAGATAAAGCCATTTTACCCCGGAAGGATGGACATTTCTCCTTTGATCAGTCTTCCAGTATCTATCTATTTCATTCCGGTTGAACATTTTTTGTAGATCAAGTGAGAGCCATTTTTTAATATTCCATGCCGCCTCCATATAAATGGGTTCATCCGAGGTTATTCCGTAATCTGAAAGGGTGGCCAAGAGAGGCAGACAGATGAGGAGCAGAAGTATGAGCGATCTTATTGATTCCGATCGGGTAATATTGAGGAGATAATGTTTTGGTTTATTCATAGGATCATATGGCTGAAGGAAATTGAAAGGAAATCGTAACCGTGATTAGCCGAAGAGACCGTATCTGACGATGCAATAAATGGCCTTAAGACCATCTTTCCAGTTTATCTTTTTGCCTTCATTATAAGAGCGACCATAATAGGAGATTCCAACCTCATATACACGACATTTCTTCTTTGCAATCTTGGCCGTAATTTCCGGCTCGATCCCGAAACCCTTTTCTTTAATATGAATATCCCGGATTATCTCAGTTCTGAAAAGTTTATAACAGGTCTCCATATCGGAAAGATTAATATTGGTGAACATATTTGAAAGAATTGTCAAAAGTTTATTCCCGACGTAGTGCCAGAATAGATGGACCCTGTGGGGGCCTTCACCCAGGAATCTTGAGCCATAAACCACATCCGCCATTCCTTTTGTTATAGGAGCTATCAGTTTAGAATACTCTTTTGGATCATATTCCAGATCGGCATCCTGAATGATTACCATATCACCTGTAACCAATTTTAAAGCCGAATTAATCGCCGCTCCCTTCCCCAGATTCCGGGTATGATAGATGACTTTGTCAACCCGGGATTCAAGAGCAGTCTTTATGAGAGCGGTCGAGCCATCATCTGAACCGTCGTCGACGAGAATAATCTCCTTTTCATCAACAGGAGATTCTTTGACTCGTGCGACCAGCTCAGTAAGATATTCTCTTTCATTGTAACAGGGAATGATGATGGTAAGTTTCATCCCTATTCTCCTTCATTCATAAAGAACCTACATTTTCACCTTTTAACATTACGGCTATTAAACCAAAGGGAAAATAGCCAGATAGAAAAAAATAAAGCTAAAGAAATCAAAGAGATGGAAAGGAAGATAGTATAATATTTAGGACGATAAATAAAATCTACTTTATGCCTTCCTTTTCCTATTTCGACGCCCTGAAACAGGAGATCCAGCCACAGGCACTCCTTCTCTTCTCCATCCACAAAGACCCTCCAGCCAGGGTAGGAAGACTCAGAAAGTATTAAAATCCCAGGTTCTTCAGCGGTTAACTCGATATGTATCTTGCCGTTTTTGTCATAGCTCAGGCTATTCACTCTTTTAAAATATTTATGACTGTATTTTTTAATAATATCTCCTTTCGTGATAGCGGTATAGGCCGGATCAAATGAGCCGTCTATCAACTCATCAACGGTGCCGTCCCGAATACCCTTTAAATCGCCAATAATCCACGCCCTTGGTAAATAATCTTTGACTCGAAATACCAACCCGTTCACTCGATCAACCTGGTTCCTCATGGCCTGTATTTCATCAAGCCCCCCGGATGAAATGATATATTTGACGTTTGCTAACCTGAGAAAACGGATCTTGTCTTTCCAGGGTTTGTTCAGGATTTCGGTTATAAGGTATTGATATCTTAGTTCAAGGGCAGGTACGCCGTCAACGTGAGAAAGGTTTTGAAATATGCCGAGATTAGGACTAAGCATCATCTGCCATTTAATATGATGATTGAGTATCGTGTTTTGAATATGTCGCGGGGTCTCAATTTCTGGATCAGAATAGATTCTGAAGGTACCGGTATCGTCAATGACCGGTTTAAGGGAAGGATGGTGGTAATGATAAAAACCGGATTCACAGAAGGGATTGATTCCACGATGGGCGGAATAAAGGTCGATGACCATAAAGATTAGAATCAATAAAAACATAAAGCCGGACAGAACTCCTTTTGGCTTGAGGAACTTAAATACCCTATCAAAACCATGAGCAGACATGATCAACAGACTGAAGCTGGTCAGGAAAATAAATTTCGCAGGGAATCGAAAGAATGGGAACAACTTGTAAAATAAGAAGTGCAGCGGTGTGGCGTCTCCTAATGCCAGAATAAGGGTAAATAAAAAAGTAAATAACCAGAAGAACTTATGATGATAATTGGAAAACAGACCGATAACGGCCATGGGGACGATCAATAGTCCGGGGTAAACGGTCAACAACCAGGGTATTGCCTTGCTTCCTTGAAAAAAGCGGTTTAATGGATCTGGGGCGGTGATAAATCCCGCGTCAAAATGTAGAGGCAGGATAAAATGTTTCAACATATTCATTTTTAATGAAAACCTGCTCGCTTCATCATAGGATATCCCTCCCAAACGCGCGGACATCTTGTAATCCATGTAGGTCATCCCCAATTGTAAGGATGTGATCAGAATGGCCGCAGTCGTAATAAATAGGATTATCAAGGAATTTTTTAAATAGAACTTAGTTGAATTATCTCCTCCATAGCCGGGAAATAGGGAATAAAAGAATAGAAGAGCAACAATGAGGATAAAGATCTGCGGCTCACCGCCCAAGATAGCGATGCAAAGAAAAAGAGTGGTTACAAAATACCAGGATATTCGTTTTTGTCTCATAGCCTTTGAAAAGGACCAAAGAACAGCAGGCAACCAGATAATTGTCGACAGGTGATTCAGGGTGTTAACCGTGGCGATGGTATAGCCACCGAAGCAATAGGAAATTCCAGTTAAGATAGCTGATTTTCTGGAAATTCCTGACTCCCTTATAAAATAATAGAAAAAGCAAAAACCAAGAAAAAAGTGTATAAGGATGAAAAGGTTGAAAGAGAATGGAAAAGAGAAGAGGAGAAAAACAAAGGATATGGGATAGAATACCCCGGATTGAAGGTCACTGATGAACGGTGTCCCACAAAACTGGTAAGGAATCCAGTATGGAATGGATCCGTTTTTCATAGAAGTTGATAGAAAATATTTCATGGGATAAAACCATCTGTGGATATCCCTGAAGAAGAAGGTCTTGTCCGAGAAGATAACAGGATGAAAAAAAAGTATTATAAGAACAATGGCGATGAATAGGCTGGCATAATTCTTGATTATATTATTGGCCCAGAAAGGGGAACTTTCCTTAAATTTTACCATTTCCCTTCCGTTAAAATGGAATTTGAAATTCGTGAATGACTGAATTATGCTTTACGTGAAAAAGCCAGATTACCCCGTACACAGCACAGGGCATGCCCCGTGCTGTGTACGGGGGCACTGCCAGCGGGCACTGCCCGTAGATGTATATGGCCAATAGGGGGGTTTAGAAGCGTGAGCCCCTAAGCCTTTGGACTTTTTCATTGGAAGAAGCCCCGACTTTTTGTCGGGGTTCTTCACGTGAAAAAGCCAGATTACCCCGTGCTGCGTATAAAGAATTCCACCTTGTTTTATCTTCCCGTGAATCATATTGTCGTTGATGAATAGGGTATGTTGATTGATTCCAGTAAAAAAACAGGCTTGAATAGAAAATGGCATATTTCGATCCTTTTCGTATTTTTATGTGCATTCCTTTTGCGGCTTATCTACTATTCACAGAGTATCGATAACCCCCTGTTGTATATGCCTATACTGGACGAGAAATATTATGTCAACTTGGGAAAGAACATCGCAGGCGGTTACTGGCTTGGGCAAGACAGTCTCTTCTTCATGGATCCTTTATACGGTTATTTGCTCGGTATTGCTTTCCTTCTTTTCGGGGATAATCTGACCACAATACGCCTTCTACAAATCTTGTTGGATTCATTGAATGTGGTATTGATTTACTTCATCGGCACAAACATATGGAATAGACGCGCCGGTTTGGCATCGTCTATACTTTATGCCTTTTACAAGGTAGCATTTTTTTATACCCTCCTTATCTTAAAAACGACCATTACCATATCCTTCCTTTTATTCTTCACGCTCTCACTTCTATGGGCTGTAGAGGCCGATCGTGGGTTTCGCTGGTATTTGTTAGGTCTTTTATCCGCGCTAATGACCTTTCTTCGGGCCAATCTAATTATCATCCTGCCCATCTCGATCGTTATTTATTGGTTTATGGAAAGACCAGGGTTGCATGATTTAATGAAAAAGAGTGCGCTGTTACTGGTGGGACTTGCGACCTTCCTTTCAATAGGAGTATTGCGTAATTACTATGTAAGCGGTGAGATTGTCATTCTGAATACACAGAGCGGGAGATTGTTATATGCGTCTAATAACGCTGGAAACCTTACCGGCCGCTATAATACGCCAGCCTTTTCCCGGCCAAACCCGGAGGACTCGGAAATCGACTTTCAAAAGGAGGCGGAACTTCGCATGGGCCGAGCTTTAACCGCACGTGAGGTGTCAAGATACTGGACAGGTGAAACCCTTCGTTTTCTGATTTCGCATCCGAAAGCCATTCCTGTCCTTTTATTTAATAAAATGAAAGAAACCATCAGCCATTGTGAAATTCCAAACAACCATTCCTTTTATCTGGCAGCAGACTTTTCAGAACTGGCCCGGCTCCCTTTGCCCACTTTTCCCTTCGCGTTGGCCTTCGGTCTCCCTGGATTGGTATTAGGTTTTTTGAAAAATCGAAAGGTTGCATGGCTATTTATACCGGTGGTGACCGTTTTTATCACGATCCTGATCTTCTACACATCATCGCGTTTTAGGATACCTGTCGTGGCGTTTTTACTGTTTTGGTCGGGTATATGTCTCTGTG
>CAYTUL010000084.1:0-10681 GCA_964441135.1 uncultured Desulfobacteraceae bacterium
CCTATGGACAGATGCTATTCCGGATCATTGATTTTTATATTTTTTCATATTTAAAAATATACACATAAGTTTTCAGCGACCTTTCCGGATGATTACAGTTTTGAAAGGGTTACCGGATGTGAAAATGTTTGTGGGCTGGTTCCATTAATGTATGGAATCCGGTTTTTAGGCCGGTCGAAGATTCCACATCGCGGAGATCATGGTTGTCCGGCTATGCGTTACAAGGTTCACGGTTCAGGGTGCTGTGCACGGGGATTAATGGCCTATTGACCCGAATATGAGTCGAGGGTGGACTCCTCTTTCCAGGAGGATAACGAAGGGCAAGGAGGTGCTCTATCACATCATCATCGAAGGATCGAGAGGAGGATGATTTATCGGGACGATAAGAACCCCTTAAATCCAGCCCCCCTTGCCACAGGGAATCGTGGATCAGCCAATTGCATTGAGAAAGTCAGTTTATCTCTACCTGCACGTAGCTGGTCTTGCCGTTGCGGTGATCCAGGGCGAGTAAAACCACCTTGTGGTGTTCCGGCAAGCTGTTGACTATATTGACAAACGTGTCAACATCGGAGACAGGATACCTGCCTATGGCCAGAATGAGATCTCCAATTTCAAATCCCACTTTACCGAGCGGCCCACTGGGATCAATCCACTGAATGATGACCCCCTTCGGTGAAGGCAGACCGTAATCTGCCACTTCCTTTGGTGTCAGCGGTCCAACGGAAACTCCTAATCGCTTTTTTACAATGGCAGCCAGCTTCTCTCTCAACTCATCAAGATTCCCGATTTTCACATTCAATTCCAGCTTTTTCCTGTTGCGCCAGACAACCACCTTGACCAATTCACCAATGGGCGTATCGGCGACCTTGTTCCTCAACTCAGCAGCGTTACCGGTCTTTTTCCCTCCAAATTCTATAATGACATCCCCTCTTTTAAGACCGGCCTCATCACCGGGACCCCCTTTCATCACATCGGCGATTAATGCCCCCTTAGGTTCGGTCAGATCGAAGGATTTGGCCATATCCGGCGTCAATTCCTGAATACTGACTCCCAGCCATCCACGCATCACCTTGCCATTGGTTATCAAAGCATTGGCTATGTGAACGGCCATTCGGCTCGGAATAGCAAAACCGATTCCTTCAAATCCACCCGACTGGGTTGCGATGGCCGAATTGACGCCGATGACTAATCCTTCCAGTGTCAACAGCGGACCGCCGCTGTTGCCGGGATTGATAGCAGCGTCTGTCTGGAGAAAATCCTGATAACCGCTCGGGTCCGTGATCCCGGCCCGGTGTTTCGCACTAATAATTCCCTGCGTGACTGTCTGATCCAGCCCTCTCGGGTGTCCGATAGCTACTACCCACTGACCGACTTGTACCTGATCAGAGTCTCCAAAAGTCACATGGGGAAATGGCTTGTCCGAAGATATCTTGATTACCCCCAGGTCTGTCTTGGGATCAGTGCCCACAAGCTTGGCGGGATACTCAGTGCCGTTGTATAAAAGAACCTTGATCGCTGTGGCCCCTGCTACCACATGGTTATTTGTTAGAATATGGCCTTGGGAATCGACGATTATTCCTGAGCCCAGACCTTTTAGTTCTTCTTCAAATTTCTTGGGCATCTTTTTGGGAAGGCCGAAATATTGACGGAAGAAGGGACTATTCTCGAAAGGAAGGAAGGGATTCTGAACTTCTCTGCGTTCTGTTACCCGAATTTGTACAACTGCAGGAATGGCGGTTTTTAACATGCGGATAATGTCTGTGGTGAGATCGCCATGGGGAATCCTTTTCTCCGGGGTCTGAATGGGCATGAGTCTTAATGCATTCAGAGCTTCTCCCGGGTTTTCATGTTTGAATCTGGCAATTTCCGTCCCCAAGTCATCCATTGCCTTGGTCACCTCGGCAGAAACCCAGTTTTTTCCTCTTTCAATGTTCTCCCCTAAATCCCTGGCAGAATTGATGGCCGAGACCGTTCCGGACTCAATCCTACGGCCCGACCAGGCATAGGCCTTTTCAAGGGCAGCGGCCGCCTCTTTCAAATATCCTCCGGACTGGGAAACCGCTCTTTTCGACCAGGATGCAGAGGCCTGGTCCTCGTAATATTCGGCGAGAGCGTTATGGGCCTGTGAGAATGCCTTTTGGGTTTCATCGACAGACTTTACCATGCCTTTCTGTACTTCCATAGCCAGTCCCTCCAATTCCTCGCTGGCATTTAAGAGGGAGTTACCGGCCTCTCCGGTGGCCTGTTCCACTTCATTCCTTACGATGACGGCTCCCTTACGGATCTCGGAAGCCGCATCCCCATAATCCTGCTTTTCGATATCCTGCTTCGCCCTTTGAAAGTGATTCTCCAAATCTTCAAAAGCCATACCCTGAGACGGGGCCTTTTCGGTCAAGGCCATGGCATCATGAACGGGTCTTCCGGGACCTGTCAAAGAAAATAAGGCCACGGTAAAGAAAATGAAAATAATCGTTTTTGTAGATTTCATCGCATGTCCTCCAAATAGATTTTTATCGTGGTTTTTGGGTTCATATCCTGCTACTTTTACTCTTCATACCTGTTTTTGTATATAGGGTATAGCCTGTATTCCTATATGAGAACTCCCCTATTCTGAACCTTTCGCCGTTTGAAGCTATTGCCGGGGGAACAATGAACGGAATCAAATGGGTTCCCGTGGGGTCTTTGTAAGGCACCTGGACCCGATAAAGGCCTTTTCATTAAAAAATACATGCTTTTGTGTATTTATATGGATAGGCATGACTGGATATTTTAAAATAAAGCAATTCAGGATATTTCCGATTAAAAACAAGGATGAAGTTATGTGAAACTCAAAACGGTATCTATGATCGATTCGGAGGTGGATTGAAATGGTGATGCCCAAAGACTCTTTTCATGATACCCTTCAGTAGGAAGTAATGGAATCCTGGAGAACACTTGTCGCGAGTATGGAAAAATCATTATCAGGATGCATGGGAATGGAAATATTCCTGGAGTCGGCCGAGGAAACTTGCGTGCCGTTTTCCACTCAAATCCAGATGGCTGTATAGGTGTAATTTTGCCTGGTCTTCGATAAAAACCCAGATTATGCAGTAGGCCCAGATGAGCCCGATATAGGACCATGGGATAGGTGCTACGAGAAAACCGAATCCCACGATCAGAACCGCTAAAATCTGGGTGCCGAGGATGGCCCCAAGGAGAACCGATGAAGGATGGGGTTTGGACAGAAAAGGACCTTTTGTTCGGACAACGAGCAGGGTAAGATGGCCGGCCACGGCCAGCTTCAGATAGATGAAGGACTGGAGTTGGGCGCCTTCCATGTGAAGTAAAAGCTTAGCAATCAACAGAAGACCGAAGGTCTCTACAACGCCGAGCATTCCAATGACCGTGGATATGGTGAGAACGCGCCGCATGTCCCACCTTACCGGCTTCTTAGCCAGGTGCGTGTTATCGAAGGCAATGGTCATGATCGGAAGATCATTAAGCAGCGCTAACAGGATAATCATCACGGTGGTAACGGGATAGAAATTGAACACGATCATTGCCAACACTACAAAAAACATGACACGGATGGTCTCCGTGATTCTGTATATGGCGTAGTTATTCATCCTCTCAAAGATCCGCCTGGCCTCCTCTATCGAGCGAATAATCACGGACAGCCCGGGCGCTGTAAGAACCAGAGAGGCCGCTGCCTGGGCCGCACTGGTTGCCCCTGAAACCGCCACACCCATATCCGCCTGCTTCAGGGCCGGGGCATCATTGACGCCGTCGCCGGTCATGGCCACCAAATGTCCCCTGTCCTGGAGCGCTTTTACGATACCGTACTTGTGTTCCGGAAAAACCTGGGCGAATCCGTCCGACCGCTCAATGTTCGTCACCGTTTCAGGACTGAGATGATCCAGATCTTCGTATTCGGCAAAGACCTGTTCTGCGGACAAGATATGGGTTCCCAAACCGAGTTGTCCGGAAATCTCCTTTGCAATGGCCACATTATCCCCGGTCACCATCTTTACCTTCACCCCATGCTCTTCGGTCTGGCGGATAGTATCTGCCGAGTCATCTCGCGGCGGATCATAGAATGGAAGAACGCCTAAGAGTTTCCAGCCTTTACCGTTGGAAGTTCGTGCTACCCCGAGGGTCCGGTAACCCCTTGAGGCGAAATCCTCGACAGCCTTGGTGGCCCTGGCTGCCGCATCGGAATCGAGCTTGCACATTTTGAATATGACTTGCGGAGCCCCCTTGGAAACCCTGAACTCCTGTCCTTGTTTGTCCTTCACCGTCGCCTCGGTACGTTTACCCACCGGATCAAAGGGCATAAATTCGATTTGTTCATAGACATTTATTGCTTCAGGATCTTGAAGTCCTCCGAATACGGCCTCATCGATGGCGTCCTGATTCTCTTCTTTGGATGCAAGCGCGCCGGCAAGGATAAGATCCTGGACATCTCCGGCCGCGAATATTACCGGATCTCCCAGGATAAGTTTGTTCTGGGTGAGGGTTCCCGTCTTATCGGAGCACAGGACATCGATACCGGCAATTTCTTCGATAGATTGAAGCCGGGAGACGATGGCTTTTTGTTTGGATAGAACGAGGGCTCCCAGGGCCATGGTGACGGAAAGCACTGCGGGCATGGCGACCGGGATGGCGGCAACGACCAGAATCAAAATGAACTGGAACACGGAAAGAAAGGAATCTCCCCGAAAAAGCTGGGTCAATACAAGAACGGCAGCAAGGGCCAGACTGATATAAATCAGATAGTCGCCGATGGTCAGCACCGCTTTCTGAAAATGGGAGACCGCCCCGGCTTTTTCCACAAGCTTTGCCGTTTGAGCGAAATAGGTGTTTCCTCCCGTTGCGGTCACCAGGGCGATCATCTCTCCTTGTTTGGCGATCGACCCGGAGTAGGCAACATCACCCCTGCTTTTATCTACGGGTAAGGATTCCCCGGTGAGGGCGGACTCATCGACGTTTATGTAATCCCCATCGAATAGTCTGACATCGGCCGGGATGATGTCGCCGGGGCGCAGGCGGATCACATCGCCGGGTACGAGCTCGCGGGCAATGATGCCTTGCCACTTTCCATCCCGCCTCACCCTCGCCTTGAGGGCGAGTTGGCTTTTCAGGGCTTCCAGGGCATTGGATGCCTGGTATTCCTGCCAGAATCCGACCAGGGCGTTGAAAATGAGCATAACCAGGATGATCATCAAGTCTGTCCAGTGTCCTACAACGATAGAGAGGACCGCAGCAGCCTCGATCATCCAGGGAATGGGGCCCCAGAAATAGCCTATGAATTTAAGGATCGGACTGGTTTTTTTCTCAACAATTTCATTGTAGCCGTATTGATGAAGTCTCTCCCCGGCCTCCTGAGCACCAAGCCCTGTCTCTCCGGACGATAGCTTCTCAAAAAGTTCCTCTAAACTTATTTTTTCCAAATCTTTGGCACTACTATTGACCTCATTCATCTTAATAAACTCCTCCTACTGAACCCCTTTCGGCTCCTGCTTCACCATCAAGAGGGAACAAGGCATTTTTCGGATGATCTCTTCGTTGCTTCCGCCCGTCAGAAGATGCTCCAAACGCCCCTCGGAATGAGCCAAAAAGATTAAAAGATCAATTTTTTTATCATCGATGATCTTGAATAATTCCTTGTTTGGATTTCCCTCTCTGATGATGACATTGATGGGCATCTCCTCCGTCTGCTCCGATACGATCAGCTTATCTATATCTTTTTTCGCATCCTGCTGAATCTTTTTATATTCCGCTTCAAGTTCCGGCAAAGAAGCCACTGGCACATTCCATCCCTCCAATCCGAAGGGATTGTGAAATACATGGAGAATAAAGAGTTCGGCCTTATATTTTTTAGCCAAAGAAATGCCGTAATCGACCGCCCTTTTGCAGTGCCTGGTCATTCTGCTAAGTACCAGTATTCTTTTTATGTCATCCATTTTTATCCTCCTTCATTTTAAAAGACGAATAACACAAATTTTCAAACAGGTTTAAACCCTTGTTTTTAAAAAAACATGACCGGCCACAACCCAATTCCAGTCTATCCCTTTACTCCGCTTTCGGTCCTAATAACACCTGGGCAAGATCATCCGGCCGGATCCATTTTGAAAAGGCGGCCTGTACCTGAGCGGCGGTGATCTCCATATACCGCTCTGCCGCATGGAGCGGCTCGTCCAGGGATAAATCCAGGAGAGTGAGATCGATCAGCTTTTCACCGATACCATCAAAGCCGGATTCGGAAAGAGGAATCTGCCGAAGAAGCAATATCTTAGCCTGCCGAAGTTCCTCCTCTGAAACAGGGGAAGTTTGCATGAGACGTAAATTTTTTTCAATCAGGCCCCGAGCTCTGGATACGTTCTGGGGATCACAGGCATAGAACACACGGAAAACAGATCGGGTCTTCCCCGATTCAACGGCAGACTCAACCGTGTAGACCAGACCGGCCTTCTCCCGTAAATCGTGGTATAGCCGGGTGGCGTAGAAGGCCCCGGACAGTACATGGTTGCCCAACTGAAGGACATAATAATCCGGATGGGACCGCGTCAATCCCAGCGTCTCAGCCAGCATTACCGCATCTTGCACCCGGCTTGCATCGGGAACCGATGTTTCTGATGACTTGTTAAGGGGGACAGGCGGAAGATCGGTCTCCGGCCTTGGCCCGATCGCTTTCCATTTGGAGAAATATTTCTCCACAATTTGTACGGCCTTTTCAGGAGTCACGTCGCCGATAATCACCATAACCGTCAGGTCGGGACGAAATACACTCTTATGACAGGCCCGGACATCGTTCAGGGTAAGTGATGCAATACTCTCGGGTGTGGGCTGACGCAGGGTTGGATCGTTCTCCGGGTAAAGGGCCTTAAGCAGGGCCCTGCGTGAAAGGTAATGGGGACTCTCCATCCTTCCTGCCGTGATCCCCTTCATCTCCTGTTGGACGATCTTGAAAGCAGCTTCAGGAAGCGCCGGTTGCAGCAGGTTATCGGCAAGGAGTTCCATCCCCCGGGCAAAATGATCCGAAAGGATCTGAAGGGAAAAATCCGTACCCGCGGAGAGATCGGCTGCGATATCGTCCAAAGCCTTCTGGAAGGCCGAACGGTCTAATGTCCTCGTTCCATAAGAGAGGAGGCTTTCGAGCACCTCCAGGACACCTTCCTTTCCCTCCGGTGTCTGAAGGTCGGCATTGTGTTTGATCTTACCATAGACACTGACGGTCGGGCTGATTGTCTCCCTCTGAACAATGAGCCGCAAACCGTTGGGCAGCACTTTCACATAGGGTTTCACGTTGGACGCGGGCGGTCGGGATGGGGCCGTCACCTTTTTTGCCCATTCGGGCAATGTGACAGTCTCGACCTGCTCCGGTGTGAAAGATTCTTTTCCGCGGAATATGTTGGATGCGCGGGCCTTGCCCGCGGGACGGGGTCGCAGCAAGCCGATGACGGCGGTTTCATTGTTGAGGTAATCCCGGGCAACCCGGTTTACATCCTGCAACCGGACCTGCTCAATGGCCGCAATGTCCTCATCCGGTGAAAGTCTTCCCTCCACGGCGAGGGCCGTCGACCATTCGGAAGCTAATCCTTCCATGGAATTTTTGCGAAAGGCCTTATCGGCGACCTCCCGACGCTTTGAGGCCTCTACGAGGTCGGCTGGAAATCCTTTTTTGATATATCCATCGATGATACTCTTCATCATGTTCACAAGTTGTGCTCCATCCGTCCCGTGGGGAAAGGCGGCGAAGGCATAACCAAGACCTGCCTTCGGAAGAAAATTCTCGGTAAAACCGGCCTCAAGGGCCTTTCCTTCCGCTGCAAGGGCATAGAGATCGCCTCGCTGGCTGTTGAGGACATCGGCCAGTACCTGGGCCGGGGCGAAATCAGGACTGTCATATCCCGGGAGACGATAAGCCACAATAGCCAGGCCGTAAGGTAGATCCGTCTCCTGTTCAATGACACCCCCTTTTTGAGGCTTCAGATGAAACGTTGGCCTGACGGGTACAGGCCTGGAGGGGATTTTTGCAAAAAGTGCTTTGACCATGGACATTGTCTGATCCGGATCAACTTGTCCCGCAATAACCAGAATGGCATTATTCGGTGCATACCATGAGGCATGGAAGGCCTTGAGCATCGCCCCTGTCGTGTTTTGAAAGGATGGACGGGTACCGAGGGCATCATGGGCGTAGGGAGTGCCTTCGAACATCTTCTGAAGCAGCTTTGCATAGAATACATACATGGGATTTGATAGATCCTGTGCCACTTCCTGTTCGATTGCACCGCGTTCCTCCATCCAGAGTGACTCCGAACACAAGATATCCTGCATACGGGTGGCTTCGAGCCTCAATGCCACTTCAAGATCCTCAGCCGGCACCGTGAAAAAGTACTGTGTCACCGTTTGCTGCGTGTCCGCGTTGAACCTGCCGCCCATGGCCGCTATCAGACTGGCAATCTGCGCCGCAGTGAGCCCCGGGCTGCCGCGAAACATCATATGTTCCAAAGCGTGGGCCGTACCCGGAAAGCCGGACGGGGCCTCATTTGAGCCTGCAAGATAGTTGACCATAGTGGTTACGACAGGTGCGAGGTCATCGCGGACAATTACCACCCTGAGCCCGTTCCGAAGTGTGGTTTGGACCGTGTCCCCGGCCCGGGCCGGATTCAAGGCACCCGTTAATACCACAAGCATGGAGATTAAACCCCATAGAACATGGGATGCTATTCTCCTCATAATATTTTCCTCCCTTTCGACTTTTTATTGATAACGATCTTCTTATTCCTGATTCTCTAAAATAAAATCAAATCATCGAGGAAGAAAATAGGGTCATTTATGTATTCGTATGAAGAAAAAGGAGTATATCAAATGAGTATAGCCCGTCTTCTGCGTCTGGAGGGCTGCATACCGCATCCATCCGAATAGACGTTCCAGGGGCGCTCTCCCATGTGGTCATCCTAATTTAGTCCCCCCTCATTTCGAGGGATTCGAATTCACAGCCGGTCAGGCCGCAATAGTTACCCACATACTCTGCCTTTGGCCTGTAGAGGGCCGGCTTTTCCTGGGCTTCCGCGAACTTTTCTTCAATAATATGAGCGCACCAGCCGGAAACCCTGGACATGGCGAATATGGGGGTCATGATGTCTAATGGGATTCCCATCATATGGTAAACGGGAGCGCTAAAGAAATCCACGTTGGGTTGAATACCCGTCTTCCCCCGCCTTCTGAACTCTTCAAGGCCGTGCTTTTCTATCTGAATTGAAAGTCCATGCAAGCTTTTTTGCCCCGTTTTTTCGCCCAACCTCGATCCCATCTCCTTAAGGAACTTCGCCCGAGGGTCCATGGTTTTATAAACCGCGTGACCCATACCCATGATCTTTCCGCCGCCGTCTAATTCTTTCCTGACCCACCCTTCAATGTCTTTTTCCGAAGAGAGCGTTTGAAGCATTTTCATGACCTCGGCATTGGCTCCCCCATGAAGACTCCCCGAAAGGGCACCAATCCCCGCGGAAACTCCAGCATACATATGGGCTCTCGTAGAGACTACCTCCCTGCAGGCAAAGGTGGAAGCATTGAAAGTATGATCGGCGTGAAGGACAAGACAGGTATCCAGATCACGAGCCGTGTCCTCATCGGGCCTTTCCCCATGAAGCTGCCACAGGAAATTGGCCGCGTGAGAAAGGGTACTATCCGGAGAAACCGGTTCACGGCCTTTCCGGATCCTGTGCCAGGTCGAGACCAGGGCCGGTAGCAGCGCGATAAGTCTGATCGCGATCCTGACGTTTGCCTCCCGCGAATTTTCATTGATATCCGGATCGGACATGGCTAAAAGCGGTACGGAGGCCTGAAGCACGTCCATTGGATGGGCATCTTTCGGATATTTATTTAGCGCATGTAAAACATAATCAGGGAGTTGCCTCGCATTTACTACCTGTCTTTCAAAATTCTCAAGCTCTCTCCTGTTCGGCAGATGTCCGTTCAGGATAAGAAATGCGACCTCCATAAAGGAGGCCTTTCCGGCAAGCTGTTCGATTCGATATCCCCGGTAAATGAGGATTCCGTTCTCCCCGTCTATGAAACTTATCTTCGTATCGGCCACTGTCACGCCGCGAAGTCCGATGTTTTTAACATTTACAGTCTGTGCCATTTTATCCTCCTTTCAAATTGTTTAGAAGGGGAGTTTCCCCGGCCGCCCGGTCATAGTAGGAATATACTTAACTCAATTTCTAACAGGATGCTAAATGAAAATAATCATAGCATATATCGCGTCAAGATAAGTATAAAATTCATCCTGATGAAAGGACCTTAAATAAGTTTTTAGGTTGACGATGGAATCCCGTTATTGTACTTTTTTTCTATCATCTGCAACGGGGTTATCCCTGTTTCGGATTTGATCTGATACTATCCCGTCGTGTTTACTCGTATTTCCGATATCATTGCATTCTGTAAAAGCCTATGCCTTTAAAGAACATCTTTCTGATGCAGAAACCCATGCTGAGGGTCTGTTTGGCCCTCTCACCGATCGTGGCAGGGGCCATATACCTGTTTGGATGGCGGTCCCCGTTTCTAATCGTTGTTATTTCCATTTGCGGGATCGTTACCGAGGCTTTTTTTACTCTCAGGCAGGGTAAACCCGTCACCTCTGCTGTTTTTGTAACATGTATGATATTCTCCCTTTCCCTCCCGCCCACCATTCCCC
>CAYTUL010000085.1:0-10674 GCA_964441135.1 uncultured Desulfobacteraceae bacterium
TTGTGAGAGTCTGTGTGCCGGTCCCATTGATCCAGAAGCCCTCACCGGCTGAAATTGTGGAAAGCTCGCTGAATCCCTTGGAACTTGCATAGGCGGCAGTATCCTGGCCGGAGAGGTATACCCTCCACTTCACATTAGCGGCATCCCAGGACCACGTGCTCACAACAGTAACGCCCGACAATACGTCCGCTATGTCATTATCCGTTGGCTCAATGGGTGTATTAATGAGATTCCACCCATTTACCAAAGGTATTTCTTGTGTTGCTGCCTGAGCGCCTCCTATGGCCAGAACTGTCACCATAAAAAAGGACACGAGCAGTAAACTCAGTGTTTTACATCTCATATTTGCCTCCTTTTTTAAAATGATTAACTTTCATAAGTAAAGGATCAAAGTACTCGCGTTTTATGATAGAGTAAGGCATCACCTCCTTTTTTGTTTGGTTTATCATGGAGAAATATTAGAAAGGTTATTGTGAATTGTACCCTGGTAAGCTTCTTGATCAGACATTAATCAGTATCTCCTCCCATGATTCAAATGAACATTATTAAAATAAATGAAGGAAAAGAGATTGATTAAATGGATTTGATATAAGATTTTTAATTTTAACATTATCATATTACCTAATTCAACTAAAAAATAATATTTCACAATTAAAAATATATCAGTTAATTTTATATTAAATTGATGTTGTAATATGGTTAATTGATTATTTTTTCATTCTGTTAGAAGTTTCACTTACCGGGTACTGAAAAGGCCTTTTGACATAATAGACACTACAATCCCCGGTTTCTTACACCAAAATCTGAAAAAATTTAAAAAAGTTCATTTAAGGTATGATATCCAATAAACGATCTACCTTTTGGTATATCTTAGTAGCCTTCCAATTCATTTTTAGCGTTAGCCATCACATAAACAATTACCGCTTACTGATTGAATTCTAATCTGTAAATCAACGTTCGTTTACAGGATCGAGGTGAATGGAATTTTCCCTCCTAACAAAACGCGGTGTATGCTATAGACCTTTCAAAAAACAAAACCCAGCAGTATGTAGAGCAATTAATGTGCCAATTTGTACTTTTTATGATAAGAAAAGGGAAATGAATGTAATTTCAATTAGATATACGCTTTGTTTAATCGCTGAAAAAAATCTCGATCTTGCAGGTAGGCAATGATTGGAAAAGTTGATATATTTTTTGTCAAATATTTGTCACAAAAGTGAAGCGCTTGACATGGATCCATTGAATCTTTAAGACCCCTTACCCTATAGGGCTTTTATAAGGCCGATTGGGTATCGATTACTTCAATCAGCTATTCGAGAACAAGCTCGGCCTGTTCCAGGCTGAGGATCCAGAATCCTTCCCCATAGTAAATCTTCTCAAGACTCGAAAAACCCTTTTTTGACGCATACTCTTTAAGCGCCTCATTATCAAGGTCCGAAGAATAGACCTGCCAGGTATTGTGGATATTATCCCACTTCCAGGCCACCTTGCACCACTCTTTGTCCTTCAGGGATGAGACATCATAGGAAAGGATCTTGTTTATACCGATCAAATTCCATCCTTTCTTAATTGGAATGGATTCCTCCTGGGCGGTTTCGGGAAAGGCGACCTCTATTCCATTCTCCCCGGACAGAAGCCAGATGCCATCGCTGTTTCCAAAATTCGTGAGTTTCGCGAATCCCTTTTTTAAAACATAAAGGTTTGTAAATTCATCCCCTTCGTTGGGAAAAGAGACCTCCCAATTATGCAAATCATTGTCCCAGCGCCATGCGCTTTTCAGGTAGGTTTGGATCGTTTCAAAATCATCTTTTCCATCAGCGGGTATATTGACCAGATTCCATCCCTTGGTCAGTCTCGTGGCCACGTACCCGTTAAAGCTGAAATGGTAGATGAATTTCTTCCAGTCATCAAAGACTTGATCCTCTTTGGGGAGGGCCACGACCACAATATTCGCCGCCTTGTATAATTCATGATCTTCCTTAATGAAATCCCCCTGATCACTCTCCTCAAGAGATACTTCAACAGGAGGATACAGGGTACCCTGCTCTCCTTCAGGGACGATAAATACCCTCCATTTGGGCTGGAGTCCGTATGTCCAGGAACCGTCTCCCTCAAAACTGAGGGTGAGTCGATTGGCAAGGGTTTCCAGATCGTTATTCTCCAATCTCAACCTAATATAATTGGTTCCGTAATACTCCGGAATGACTCCGTAATCATCTACCTGATCCTCATACAGCGTTTCCGCAAATACATCCGTTTCCACATCTCTCGTGAAATAGATCGGATCATAGATATCCCCGTCCACGTAATTCTGTTTCATATTTAGATTCTTTATGGCAAAGTTCGCAAAGGCATCATCAAGGGATTGAATAGGATTCACGGATTGTTCAGCTAAAAAGATTGATATAGCTTCAATAGGATCGGCTGTCAGGGACGCATGCTCCCAGATCGTCTTGATCACGTCGCTGCCGTCCGGATCATCCGGCATGTGGTAATTTTCGGTCAGATATTTCTGGAAAATAACCGCCCCGTACTGGTGATAGCCGTCTGAAGAGAAAAGGGATCGCTCCGGGGAATCGACCCAGTAATTGACGTATTGCTCGTAGTCATTCACAGTCGGATAGACCGCATCTTCCATCCAGACCGCGGTGCTTTCTGCCAACCACCTGTTTTTATCCTCGAGAAGATCGTCGAGGCTCATAAAGGAAAGCTGTACGGTGTGGAAAAATTCGTGGGCAACGGTGACCTTAAGGGTATTAACACTTATATCCTGGTTCAGGATAATGTAAGGTATATCATCCTGATAGGTGGAGGCCATACCGTATACCTGTCCCGGCAGTGTGATGCCTTTGCCCGGTTTATTATTTTCTACCGCTGTGTTTATGACACCGGTATTGGAGATGTATAAATCAATATAGTGGGTATCGCTCCCGTCGGGTTGGGGAAACCCCATTTCTTCGATCTCTTTTGCCCAGACCGTCTCGCAGATACCGTCACTGAAATCTGAATCATAGAGGGGATCATTCGGATCGTATGGGTCATTCCCATTATTTAGGTCGCTCCCCGCCAGCATCTCAATCCAATTGGGGTATCCGTCCCCATCCGAATCACCCCAGTAGGTATAGTAGGCACTGTATTTGTCGACATAGTCTTTGTAATTTTCACCCCAGATGATCCTGAAATGACCGGTAATGAGAGTCTTGGCTCCCTCAATGGGTGTGTCGATTTCGGCAAGCTTCCACAACCATGAATAGGACTTCTGCGAATTGGAAAGGGGGGCGGGTATATAGTATGGACTGAGTTTGGCCTTTGCTTCTTCTGAAAGGCTGTCCCAGTGCCGGCGAATCTCTGCCATTTCGAAGGTAATGCTGTGCTTCTGCTGCAATTTTAAAATAAACTGGTCCACATCGAAGGATGCCGGATCAAAGGCCCGGGCCGTACCCATGCCTGTCATAAAAAGGAAGGTCATAATTATGAAAATGGTCTTGAGAGTTAACTTCATGGAAATATTACCTCAATAAAAGTCTACATAACCCAGAAGCTTAAGATTATGTCACCATGAACTGATTGGTTTCAGTTTCTAAGTGGAACTTTCAGCGTTCAGCTATCAGCAGTCAGCCAAGTCTTTGTTTTCAATGGTTTTCGCTGACAGCTAAATGCTGATTGCTGATAGCGCGAATCCAAAAACGTTCGTTAATGGATGAGCACTACCTCTTCGTGACCTATTCTCTCAGGACGTTAGCCCTATTTCCCGATTCTGTATATCATGTAGATCAGGTCCGTTGTGTATTTACCTATAAAATCCTTATAAATATTAAATAAGGCCGTCTGGAATTCCAGCTTTTTATCCATTCCAATCTCTTCTTTTAATTTCTTTTCAAAGAAGTCGATATCAACCTTAGCTTTTTTTTCAAGATCTTCTTTAACGGGTAATGTTCCAATATCTTTGAATTCCACATTTGCATGCAATAACTGGCTTCCCGGAGGTACGAGATGGATGTGGGGTATAAGTTTAATCCGGTTGTCCGGCAGGGATTCGATTTCATAAAGCCCATTCGATTTCTTTGCGGATGATTCCTTTCCGTGACCAATAGAAACAGCACCCAGGAGAAGGATAATAATCAGGCAGATACATTGTTTTTTTCCCATATCAAGACCCCTTTTGGCGTTGAATATTACCTAAACGTTAAAACCTGTAATATGGCATCCATCAAACCGGCACCATCCTTGTTTTCATTAATGGAGATCCTTTTAACGCTTACGGCCTTTTCCGGTGATTCAATGCGGTAAAGGTAACGAACCAACTGATCCAGAGTGATCTTCTCGAGCTTCATCTCGACAAGGGATTCCTTATAAGGGCCTGTCCCCGAAGACATGGAGGGTTTCATAGACTTGATATTGGTTTTTATCTCTGCATCGCCCGCCGCCTTTTCCAGAAAGGAGAATAGGGTAAATCCCCTTTCCCTCTGCGCGATGGTCTGCTGGAGGCCGCTGGTATTTTTCCGATAGGCTTGATATTCATTACTCAATACAAGCATCTCCTGTAAATCCTTTCCCTTTTCACTTACACCTTTCTTGATTCGTTTTCGGCTATCAAAAAACGGAAATATAAGAAACTGAAAAAGGAAAAAGATGATAATGCACCAAATCGCGGCCGATATAAAATATTTCTCTCTTTTGGCAAGTTTCATCTTCTGAACCTATTTTTTTGCCAGATCCAACCGAACCTCGAATTTAACGCGATTTCCTGATCTGTCAAGATTGGCGGAACTTATAGTTACGTTATTATAAAGAGCGGAGGGTTCCAGGTTACTCTTGATATTATCAACGGTATTGAATGTATCGGTGTCACCGCTTATCCTTGCCGTGTCAGGATCAATGACCATACGGGTAACGTGCACATCCAGATCCCTGGGTATACGTATAGAGATATCCTTCAACAGGTCGAGTACCTTCCTGTTTGAATCCATTCCTGGACTTGAGGTGGCGGAGCTTCTGATTTCATTGAGCCTTACTTTCATTTGTTGGACTGGATCGATAATCCTTTTCACACCCGGGAAAGTCTGCCTGAAAACATTCCTGATTTCCAGGTCTAATTCCCTGTACCTTTTCCCTAGGAAATAATAGTCGATACCCAGGTCTGCGGCGACAAACACGAGAAGGAGAACCACGAAGAAGGCGACTCTCCGTATCTCTTTCATGAAACCTGCGGATTCTTTTTTTACCTCAAATTCATCCTTTCGTAGATTGAACCCCTTTCTTGTCTTATCATCCCTGATAGCAAGGGCAAGGGCGCCGTCCATAAGAACCGGGTTCCAATCCCTGGAAATACTCATTTCCATACCGACTTTTTTGCCTCTTCTAAGGTTGATCTTTTCTACCGGCAGTTCGAGAAAACGGGCTAACAGGTCCGCTGTCTCCGGATAGAGGGCTCCAATCCCTGTAAAAAAGACCTTTTCAGGACGTGGATTCTCATTTGCCTGCCATCTGTAGGAGTGAATCGTATTCTGGACCATTGTGCAAATGGATTTCAATGATGATTCAATTTCTTCATTCGGCGGCGAGTCTTCCAAGGCAATGATCGAAACATCCGGGACGGACTTGGCAAGGTCAAGATTCCCATCGGCAAATGAGCGGGTTAGGACAATGGATCTATTCTGAAAAAGAACAATAGTATTTCTGATTCGCCCTATCTTTAAAAAGATGCCGTTATCGGGAGTTTCTTCCTGATTTAATAGATAGGAGACCATGGGAATACACCGGATATCCAGGACGTCCGGATCAATCCCATAGACCTGCATTTGCCTCAGGTATTCGGAAATAGCCGTCTTCTTCACCGATACAGCTAAGATTTCACTCTGGATGGATCGATTACTGATAATAAAATCTATAATCAGATCATCAATGGGGAAAGGGACCGAGGTCTCGAGTTCGAAAGGGAGAGTTTGCCTGATTTTTTTTGGTTCCTTAAAAGGCATCCGGATGTTCCGGTAGGATACCATTTCCTCGGGAATGGAAGCATAATAGGTATCACTCTTGAGACTCATCAGTTGAGATAGTTCCGCTAAGGCCGTTTCCAGATCCTCTTTCCCTCCATACAGGACCCTTGCGTAGTCCGTAATCTGATACCCCTTCAGCCCGCTTGTGACCTGAACGGCCGTGATCGAATCTGTGCCTATGTCAAGACCTAATATCTTCCCTGGCATTGTATATCCTTAGAATTATTCCCTTAACTTGACGTAGACATTGTTTATTTTATAATATATATCCTACATCTATACTGCTTCTACTCATGCTGAAAATAACATATAAGTTTAAATCACATACGAATAGATTGCAAGCACCATCTCATTCAACCCCAAGGGATTTTTACAACCTAATTGAGTTTATGGATACTTATTGAGGTTTGATTCTCTTTCATTACTGTCCAAATGAATCAGAAATTATGGCTCAAAATCTCAAAGGAAAAAATGTATGCCTCCCGTCATGCCCGCGCAGGCGGGCATCCAGTGGTTTTGTATTTACATCGTAAATCCTGGATTCCCGCCTCCGCGGGAATGACGAATACAGGTTCTCAGTCCCTACTGTCGGCGAATTAGGCCTCTTTATTGGGTTTCAGAAATAGTGGTATTTCTTTTTTGGACAAGAGTGATTCTCTTTCTTCACGCAGGGAATAATGGAATGGTTGAATAGCCGACTTCGCCATGGTCGCCGACGCGCTAAAGCCGACATGGTGACGGTGCGTAGCCTATGGCTACGACGGTTTCCTCAATTCCCCAAAACCAATTATTCCATCATTCCAATTGGGGTGAAGCCCCTAAGTTTAAGCCCGCAGAACCGCAGAACAGGGAATCCCGGAATATCGAACCAAAAATTTCTCAATTCCCATGTAAGAAATGCAGAAATAATGTGTCTATTAGAATAGATATAAAAACGAATACTTGAATATTGGAACGAGAGCCTTAACCCCGAATGGTGATATCCGTTTGCCAACCGTGCCTATAGGGCGGGCCTTCATCGGAATTCATCGATCAGGCAAGCAGGGGAGTTCGACGGTGATATCTGTCACGAAAAGAATCCTTTATATTTTACTTTTTATCCTCATCCTGTGGTCTTCCGGTTGCGTGCCCTCACCTGAGATGAGCTCCCTTTCTAAAGACGGCAAGGTCTACGGCATTACCAAGGGGTCTTTCCGGAACAGGTGGTGGAATTACTATGAACGCGGCCTCTCCTTCGCGGAAGGAGAATTTTATGAAAAGGCTGTCTCTGATCTGAAGGTAGCAATAAAACTGCGTGCTAATGATCAGAGGATGGCCAGAACCTATGGGATGCATTTCATAGACTATTTTCCCCACAGGGAGCTGGGTGTTATCTACTACCAGACCGGAGATCTGGATGATGCAAAAAGGGAACTGGAGATCTCAATAAGTCATATCCCTTCTGCAAAGGCGCGATTTTATCTGGATCGAGTCAGGAAGGCCTTGATTGATGCGAAAGGAGAGGAGATTCCCTCACCACGGCTTGCTATCGATTTTCATAGCGATGAAATCTGGACTCGAGAGGATCCTGTAGTTATCTCCGGCATTGCCGAGGATGAGCATTATATCTCGGGCATTACTATCAACGGCCAGCCCCTTTTCTTGGAGGGATCGGAGAAGCGTATCGCCTTTAAAAAACCCCTTCTCCTTTCCCAGGGAAAACATAGGATTGAGGTCGCCGCTAAAAATCTGTCCGGCAAGGAGACAAAGGATGTTTTGATCATTTATGTGGATCGGGAAGGACCGATTATAACCCTGGAAGAATTGAAAAGGGATCGATCAGGCCCGGGAACAGCGGTTACCATCAACGGATCTATCTATGATGAATCCGGCGTATCCGAATTGCTTATCAACAAACGGCCGGTCCCTATTAAAAAGGGTTTGGAGGTCTTTTTCACGAAAAGGTATGCCATGGATAAAGGTGTTCTGGAATTATCAGCCCGGGATCGATTGGGAAATTCCACCATGGCCCATATCTCTATTGAAGCGGAGCTAAGATCACATACATTCCCTCTAATGCTTGCCTGTGCCGATTCAGAAACCCTTAAACCCATGATAGCGGCCCTCTTTGGCAAAAAGGACACCCGTGCACCGGATATCCGGCTTAAGGGATGGACCGATTCTCAAACTGTCTTTATGAAAAAGGCCTATATTGAGGGGGAGATAAGGGATGAGAGTCCCATTGCAAGAATTACGGTCAACCAAATCCCCATCCTTCGCAGGAAAGGACGGACCATTATCTTCGGCCACCTGACAGAACTCAAAGAAGGGCAAAATAAATTTATCGTTGAGGCAGAGGACGAAGCAGGTAATCAGGCTGTTCGGGAATTCTCCATTCTGAGGAACATCCCGAAGGCATTTCAATCCGAAAAGCGTATGAGTCTTACGGTCCTTCCCTTTGAACAAAAAGGGATGATATCGGATGTCAGTCTATCCTTTCAGGATACCCTGATCGACTCCCTGGTCGATCAGGATCGATTCAGGGTTCTCGAAAGGGATAAATTGGATACCATTCTCCAGGAACAAAAGCTCAGCCGCACGGAACTGATCGATAAAGACACGGCCCTGAAGTTAGGGAGATTAATCGCCGCCCGGTCTATTCTCGCCGGAAGCATTATTGAGACCCGCAACGGGATTGAGATAGTAGGCCGTGTGATCGACACGGAGACATCGGAGGTCCTCGCCGTCGAAGATGTGTATGACGAAATACGGGATTTACCCTCATTGCGGGCCCTGGCGGAGGGTTTGGCCGTCAAGTTCCACCGGGCCTTCCCCCTGTTGCAGGGGATGGTACTCCAGTTAAAAGGGAAAAACTTATTTACGGATCTCGGGAAAGACAAGATTAAGGTCCAGAGGCGGCTGATCATTTACCGGGACGAGCCTATTAAGAACCCGCTTACCGGCCAGACACTCGGGTCGGATAATATAATCCTGGGAAGGGCACGTATCACTCAGGTAATGGACAGGATGTCCAAGGCCGAGATTTCGGAAGACCAGACCGGTTCCATTACCCGGATGGATAAGGTTATAACCGAATGACCTCCCCTCATGATGAAGATCGACACATATTGTCAAAATGTATTTCCGGTGACCGGGAGGCCACGGAGACCTTTGTTATGAAATTTTCAGGCCTCGTATACTATTCTATTCAGGGTGCCCTCCTGACCAGACATGTTTCTTTTACCAGCCAGGATCTGGAGGATCTGCATAATACCGTCTTCTTGAAGCTATTCGAACGAAGATGCAGGAAACTCAGGCAGTTTGAGGGCAGGAATGGGTGCAGCCTCAAGAGATGGATCGGGCTGATAACCGTACGAATCGTATTGAATCATATCAGGGAAAGGGGGGTGGATACGATATCATGGCAGAAAAAGCGGATATCCATTGAGGATCTTCCCGAGTTAATGGATAGAAACATGGACAGCTCGACAGTCATCGAGGAATCGGAAAAGGGACAAATTCTTCAAAATGGAATCCGGAATTTGCCTCCAAGGGATCGTCTTTTTATGAAACTGCATTTTGAAAATGAACTTCCTATGGAAGAAGTCGCCGCTATAATGAAAGTCTCAGTTCAAAATGCATATACAATCAAACACAGGGCAATCAATAAATTAAAATCCTATGCCTTATCCCTCAGAGAATAATTCAAATCTCCTGTAAGAAAATGGAGATTTTTGTGTCTATAGAGATAAAGGTGCTGCAGGGCACAAGGCTCAAGGCGTGGGGCGTATGGCCAGGGTAGAGGCCTGGGCCGGGGAATGGTGGAGTAACCCATTATTCCATTATTTCATGAGCTTTGCAAAATAACTTGGGCTTATAAAACTGAAATCTCAATAAGTTTTAATTTCCAAGACATTAATAATGAGGTAAATGATGAAAAGAACAATTCATGACGAAGAGATGCTTGCTGACTACCTTGAAGGTCGTCTCTCCCCAAAAGATAGGACAGACATGGAACGGCATCTTGCCGAGTGTCCAACATGCTTAGAGGAACTTATTGTTACAAGTAATATTGTAAGAGGCGGTGAGTACTCCGAACTGGAGTCCGTTCCAATAAAGGTTACACAGGAAGCAATGCGTCTCTTAAAGAGGGAGTCCCCGCCGGCATCCTGTATTTCTCTACTGGAAAAATCCAGGAAATCCATCAGGGGCATTTATAATAGATTATCTGTGTATCTAAAAACGGCCTTTCTGGGACAATGGGAACTTGCACCCATAAGGGGCTCCAGAAGGGTTGTATCCGAGGACCTAATCCATATTCGAAAGACCTTCAAAGAGATCGAAACCGAGATTGAGATAGAAAAAACCGGAGAACGCAGGGCCTATATCCGGGTAAGCCTGTCCCCCCGGGTATCAAAGGGAAAAGGCGTCCGGGCCACCCTGATAAGGGGTGAAAGAGAGGTTTCATCGCTTCCCCTGACGGAAAATCCGGCCGTATTTGAGGAGATACCTTTTGGACATTATAGACTCAACTTCTCAAGGAATGGAGTGAACCTTGGGACATACCTTTTCGAGATCAAGGAATCTTAACTGTTCATTACACTGGTGAAGTATTAAAAAAAGTAACTATTTAGTCTTTTTAAAAGCTTGGGTGCTCAGCAATCTCTTTCCCGGGGCGAAAGCCAATAAAAAAGAG
>CAYTUL010000086.1:0-8346 GCA_964441135.1 uncultured Desulfobacteraceae bacterium
ATGCAAACGGGGAAAAAATACGGTATGCAGACCCTGGATGACTCGATCATGGCCCACCTTCAGGCAAAACGGATCAGTCCCGATGACGCATATGCAAAATGCAATAACAAGGATATGTTTCGTCCTTACTTGAAAAATCCACCCACGGATTTTACGGACGCCTAATCCAGGAATGCATAGCCATAGGTTCTTTCAAAACCCTATTTTCTTTTTCCATATCACGAGCTATTTCAGAAGGAGGTAGTCAAAAAATGAAAAAACAACAGGTTGACAACATCCTTACCACAATGCTTGAGTCCTATGACGGTGTATCGGATCTGCTTATGACCGTGGACAAACCCTTTCAGGTTGAGGCCTCTGGTCAATTGCAGCCGGTTTCATTAAATCCTGCGATCGAAAAATTAACGCCCTTTCAGGCGGAAATGTTCGCCCTCAACCTTATCAATTCCGATCGTCGCCTTACCAAAACCCTTTTAACCGAAGGTTCGTGCGACTCATCCTATCAATTGGCCGGAAAAGCGCGTTTCAGGGTGAATATTTTTTCCCAGAAAGGCTATTATTCGATCGTAATGCGGCAGCTCGCCACAAGGATCCCGACACTCGAAGAGCTGAAACTCCCTCCCGCCTTTAAAAAGATGACGGAAGAGAGAAACGGTATCATCCTTGTTACAGGGGCCACGGGCAGCGGTAAATCTACTTCCCTTGCAGCGGTCCTTAATGAGATCAACGAATCCAGGTCCGTCCATGTGGTTACCCTGGAGGATCCCGTTGAATTCGTTCACTCCCAGAAAAAGGCCACCTTTAATCAAAGGGAAATGGGCCAGGATTTTGATGCCTTTTCTTCCGGTCTGAGAGCCGCCCTCAGACAGGCCCCGAAGGTCATCCTTGTGGGGGAGATGAGGGACAGAGAGACCGTTGAGATCGGTCTGTCCGCTGCGGAAACCGGTCATCTGGTCGTAAGCACATTGCATACCGTCGACGCGGGCCAGACGATAAACAGGATCGTCGGTATGTTTGAGCAGGAAGAGGAAAAACAGATCAGAATCCGGTTAGCCGATACCGTACGATGGATTGTATGCCAGAGGCTCCTCCCGAAGATCGGAGGAGGGCGTCAGGCGGCTCATGAGATCATGGGTTCCAACCTGAGGATAAAAGATACGATCCTTAACGGGGAATCGGAGGGAAAAACCTACTATGAGATCATTGAAGGAAGCCGGCCCTTCGGTATGATGACCTTTGACCAGTGCATTGTTGATCATTATAAGGCCGGTCATATTACGGAAGAAACCGCCATGAGTTACGCTTCCAGGAAGGGGGTTGTAGGGAGGATGATCGATTCCGTCAAATCAGAGAGAGGAGAAAAGACAACGGAGATTGAAGAGCTCTCCCTGGATGAGGAATATGGTAAAACAGAGTCATAAAAGCCTTTTCAGGAGGTCTGGATATGGAAGTCACTTGCACCCATTGCGGCACGAAACTTAATCTGCCCGATGATAAAATACCGAAGGATCAAGTGGTGCGTATCAATTGCCCTAAATGCAAGAACAAGATCACCATTGATCCCCAAAAATCCTTGACAAAAGGGCCTTCTCCCGATGAATCCATCAAGGAGACAGGAAAATCGTCCCCGGAACCGACTGAATCGGGACGCAAGATCGAAGGACCGGAGGGAGATGCAGGCTATAATGATTACAGTGGTGATGAAGCCCTTGATTTCTTTGATGAAGGGGTAAAATTAGCATTGGGAATGGCGGATGATGCCGTTGGGGAAAAGATAAAGGCCCATGTGGAAGAGCTCGGTTATCGATATGTTTCGGCGCCCGATATCAGGGACGCCCTGGGAAAACTCCGATTTCACCACTTTGATATCATTTTCCTGGCTGATGGATTTGACGGTCAAGATCTTCGGAATAACCCGGTCATGAATTATTTGAATCATATGTCCATGTCTTCCCGACGCCGCATATTTGTGGCTCTAATGGGTGATAAATTCAAGACCATGGATGATTTGATGGCCTATGCACTGAGTGCCGACATGGTAGTCAACTCAAAAGATGTTGAGAAATTATCTTCCCTGTTGAAAAGGGGGCTCTCCGAGCATGAAAAGTTTTACAAGGTCTTCATGGATACCCTTGTTGAGGCGGGGAAGGCCTGAAAAGACGATTATCTCGCCCCAAGGGGATCGACAGCGCAATCGAGGATTCGAGCACCCCGGGCAGGGGAAAGCGTGGTTCCCCATACCTCTCTTAGTTTCCTGATCCGCTCTATCTCCCCGAGTGCCCAGACCGATCCGCCCGCGCCGGCGCCCGTGAACCGGGCCCCGCATCCTGACTCCTCCGCCTGATTGATCAGCCTTTCCGTGATCGGGATCAATGCGTCCGGGGTAATATCTCTCCTTATCGCCATTTCCTCCCTTAAGAGACGGGCCGCTTCCATCCATGCCTTCCCTTTGATGGCCCCTGCCAGACCTCTGACAATATCATTTGTTTTTATCCATCCGGACCTTGTGCGGCCGGCCAAGAAACCTTCGATGTAGGAACGGTTGATACGGGCGGAAATATGACTTTTTCCGCTGTAAGCGACAAGGATGTGGTTTGAGATCTCTTCCAATCCCTCTCTATCCGTAAGGGATTCCCTCTTTAATAAAGCACGGCTCCCATAGCTCCATGTCCACTTGTTCACACCTCCGTAAACTGCGGCGGCCTGGTCCTGAATTCCGCAATTTCCACCACTGACACCGTCTTCGAGATGATAACCGAGGTGCAGGATTTCCCTGCCCGACAATCCCCGGTTTTCAAGAACCCTTTTTAATTTCGAGAGGGCCTTGATAAGGGCCACCAAAGCGGTGCTGGAACCTCCGAGTGCGGACTTTACAGGCGAGCCGGAGCTGATATCGGCCCATAGCCCATGAAATCCGAAATAGCTGATTGCTGAGAAGAATAAACCAAGGGGAGAATCGAAGGGCAGTTCATCCATGGCATACTCTTCTCCTTTTGAAATCCCCCCGGATGTCACTTTCACCCGGCCCTGCTGAAAGGGAGAAAGGATGACTCTTGTCCTGAGATTCAATGCCATGTTGACTGTTACGGGTTCGATTCTTTCGAGGGGAAGGGCCAGGGCCTTGATATCCCAGGTACCTCCCGAATCGATTCTACAGGGGGCTGAGGCCTCCAGAGGACCCTTTTCAAGTATCTTCTTTGCGGATGAATGGATGGAAATCATTGGCGAATAGCCACTTTTATAAAGGCGGCGCCCACCGGTTGGTCGATGAATCGAAAGACCAGCAATCCGTTAGTGCTTTCCTCGACGTGAAATGGGGGTTCTGAGCCCAGAGCAGCATTTGCTGATGCGCCTCGTTCAAACGCTTGAATTTCTCCGGGTCACCCCCCATATCCGGGTGATGGATCTTGGCAAGTTTTTTATATGCTGACTTTATTCTTGATCTGTGTCCTTCGGATACCAATTCCTCGCACTTTAATTCAAGGAGCCTCATCGATTCCTTTTCATCTTTGGAAAATCTCGGACGCAGTCTATGATCCGGTTTGATAGACTCCGGGGAAATCTTTTTATTTGAGCATTTCCGGAGTAGACAGAGCGACGCGTAACTCTTGGAGTTATTATTCTCGATAATATGGTACCATTCTCTTCCGGACCGGAGAATAAGGTTTTTCAGATCATCGGCCGGTCTATTTCCGCGAACCCTTTTTTCGATAAATCTGGAGATATCTCTTGACCAGACAGGCAGGATATCCAGAATTACATGACTCCTGTTAAAAGAGAATGATGCATACCGGGCATTAAAAATTCTGAGAAGTCCCTTTGACAGGGACAGTACCCAGAGCATATATTGTCTACATTCCGCGCTGCAGTATCGTCTTCTCGATTTTAAAACAGATTCCCCGCAGGCAAGACACCTGCCGGTTTTTGCAGTTTTTGGCACGGTTTGAAACATGTTCTTTTGGGACATTTTAATTTTTTATGTAAAGGAAAATACGATTCGTAACAGTTAACCCTTATTAGATGCTCGGGGAGCGACAATCTCTTTCCCGGAGCGAAAGGCAAAAAGAACAGCTACAGGGTCCAAGGTTTTATGATGGGGTACTATACCCTGAAACGCAAGAATAATCAAGGCATCCATGAATTATTTACGCCTTGTATTGCAGCAGGGATTCCGTGCTTTCGTGAATAAATCAAATGATTCTAACCCGCCTGGATTTTTTCCTGCGACGCTTCATTGGTTATACCCTATTGACCATTTCATTTGATTTTTTTATACTCCCGTAACCTCAACCTTTTTAAATAACACCTTTGTTTTTCTTCTTCATATGGTCAGCGGGCCGGTAAAAAATTTGCTTATGGACGAAAGGGAATGGATATGAGGCTGACATGGAAATGGTTGAATGGGTCAACTCTATTACTATTTATTCTATTATATTCAGGCTGCGGAGATATCATTCCGTACATCAATTCCAACCAAGATAAACCCGTCGAAAAAAAGGTGGTCGAGGAAAAACCGCCCGAACCGGAGAAAATGAGCAGGGATGTAATTGAGAAGAAGACTGTGACGAAGGCGGCGTTGGAAATGCCGACAATTGAAACGCCCGCGATAAAAGAGCCGGAAGCCCCTAAGAAAGAGCCGGAAAAGATTCCGGTGATTCCGGATGCTCCGGTTGAAGATATAACGAAACCATCCGATGAGAGCGTATTGCCATCGGAGAAAAAGGAAGTTACTGAAAATGTAGTGGAAGCCTACGAGCCCCCAAATCAGGAATTGATCGATTCGGCCCTTGATTATATTCAGGCCTCAAATGATTTCTGGGAACAGGGGGACCTGGATAACGCCATTGATGCCCTGGATAAGGCCTATTCCCTTATCTTAAAGATAGATGGAGCGAATGATCCGGAGGTGTTGCAGCAAAAAGAAGACCTTCGCTTTACGATATGTAAACGCATGATTGAAGTCTATTCATCCAGATTCACAGCGGCTAACGGAACCTATAAAGCCATCCCTCTTGATATGAACAGACATGTGGAGAACGCCCTGAATCTCTTTAAAGGAAAGGAAAGAAAGTTCTTCCTTGCGTCCTACGCGCGTTCGGGAAGATATCGACCGGCGATTGTCAAGGCACTCAGGGAAGCAGGCCTTCCCGAAGAACTCTCCTGGCTCCCGCTCATTGAGAGCGGTTTTAAAGTAAGGGCCATGTCAAGGTCAAGGGCCCTTGGAATGTGGCAGTTCATAGCGTCAACAGGGTATAAATACGGCCTGAAAAGAGATACATGGATAGATGAAAGAATGGACCCCGAAAAGTCAACCAGGGCGGCCATAGCCTATCTCACCGAGCTGCACCATATATTCGGTGACTGGACCACAGTATTGGCTGCCTATAATTGCGGCGAAAGGAGGGTATTGAATCGAATCAAGGCTCAGAAGATCAATTATCTTGATAATTTCTGGGACCTGTATGAAACACTCCCGAGAGAGACGGCCTTTTATGTCCCCAAATTTTTGGCTGTGTTGCACATACTGAACGATCCGAAGGCTCACGGCTTCGACCTCCCCCCCCTGGATAAGGAATTGGAATTCGAAGAGGTTACCACGAGTAAACAGGTACTTCTGAAGACCATCGCCAATCAACTTGGTATTGACAACAGCGTCCTCAATGAACTCAATCCGGAACTCCGCCAGCGGCTCACTCCCAAAACCCCATATGCACTCAAAGTACCCAGGGGCAAAGGAGAAATCCTGCTTGCCACGTTGAAAGATATCCCTGTGTGGCGTCCTCCGGTCCCGGACTATATCGTTCATAAAGTCCGGCCAGGAGAATCCCTGTCCGTTATCGCAAACAGATATAAGACCTCAATAAAGGCTATTATGAATATAAACGGCCTGAGAAGAAGAGACTACCTGAAGGTAGGCTGGAGACTGAAGATACCCACCAAAAAAGGATACGCCGCGGCTGGAAGGGGACACGCGAAATATTCGTCCACCAAAACCGAGGGTAAATTAATTGAATACAGTGTGAAAAAAGGGGATTCTCTGTGGAAAATAGCAACAAATTTTAATACGACCGTGAAGGCCATAAGGTCTTTTAACGGGTTGACGAATTCGGATCTGCAGATTGGTCAGGTCCTCAGGGTATCCGTCGGACTTACGGCTTCAGAACCGGGGAATACCCAGGAATACAGGGTGAAGAGAGGGGATTCCCCATACCTTATTGCCAAAAAATACAGGATGAACCTCTATGAATTTCTTAAATTAAACGACTTGACGCCAGGGAGCACCATCTTTCCGGGCCAGATGGTACAAGTTGTGGCCGAATGAGATCATGTCCGATTCAAAATGAAGAAGAAATATTAAGGGAGATTCCTGTTTATGAGTAAAGTCCTGACCGGTCTCGACCTGTTCGGGGAAGGGTATTGGAATAAGTTAAAGGGTTCTAAGGTGGGTCTGCTCTCCAATCAGGCTTCCCTGGACCGCAATTTGATACATGCCAAGGAGATAATCTCTGGATTACTGCCGGGTCAATTAAAGGCCCTCTTCGGCCCGCAACACGGTTATGGCGGTGAAGATCAGGATAACATGGTTGAGACGGATCATTCCCTTGACCCGGAATTGGAAATCCCCATATTCAGTCTTTATGGCCGGAACAGGGAGCCTCTCCCGGAAATGCTTGATCTCATAGATGTCCTGATAATCGATCTGCAGGATGTGGGGACAAGGGTCTACACATTCGCTTCAACAATGCTTAACTGTCTCAAATCCGCATCCAATTCCGGTAAAAGGGTTATTATTCTCGACAGACCAAATCCTATCGGCGGTGAAATCCTTGAGGGAAATATTTTACGGCCCGAACTTTATTCCTTTGTGGGCCCTTTTCGTCTTCCCATGCGCCATGGTTTAACCATGGGTGAGATGGCCGAAATCTTTAATCATGAACTCAAGATTGGATCGGATCTCGATGTCATACCCCTCAGAGGTTGGAGACGCCCTATGACATGGCATGATGTCGACTTGCGATGGATTATGCCCTCACCAAATATGCCCTTGCCGGAAACAGCTCACGTGTATCCCGGTCAAGTAATATGGGAAGGCACCAATCTGTCCGAAGGGAGGGGTACATGTCGCCCTTTTGAGATATTCGGTGCCCCATACCTGAACACAGGATTAATTAAAAAAAGACTCGCTAAGGTGGCAGCTCAGGGTTGTTATCTCCAGGAGATATCCTATCGTCCCACATTTCATAAATGGGAAGGAGAGATCTGCAGAGGTTTTATGATCCATATTCTGGATTACCGGACCTACCGGCCCTATTTAACCGCGATCGCCCTGCTCCAGGCCGTCATCGAAACGCATGGAGATTACTTTCAGTGGAAAGAAGCTCCCTATGAATATGAGTATGAGAAGATGCCCATTGATATGATTCTGGGTGACCCGGAATTGAAGGATCAAATAGAGAAAGGAGCCGATATTTGGGAAATAGATGAAAAATGGTTTTCAGAACTTCAAGAATATATCGAATGGAGAAGGCCCTATCTCCTTTATGATTGAAATGTCGTTTATGTCTTTCTAAGGCTAACCTGGGATCCCGGCATTTCCTAAAAACAAGTTCGTTCCAGTAAGTTTATGTTTCTTCCATGGCCTCCTGAAAGCCCTTCGTTACACCTATTGATTACCCACCCGTTTTTTAATTCAATCCCATATGCTTTTCACACCTAACCCATGTTAAAGAAACTCAAGGGGCAAAGAGATATCCTTTCTTTCACGCGGGGGATGATCCATGTCTCTTTTTCTCTCTCAATGATTTTAACCTATTTCTTCGGCCCGCCGCTGATCCATTTATCAATGGCCTCTTTATCGAACCGCCATACCCGCCCGATTCGGATGGCCGGAATCTTACCCTCAGCGGCATACTTACAAATAGTAATCTCATGTAGCTTTAAATATTTTGCTAATTCTTTTGTAGTCATTATCTGTGGCATATTTTACTCCTTAATATATGATAGAAATTCAACCGGCTGATTGATGAGAATCATTGTTTTAGATATAATACCTCAAAGGCATAAAGTCAATAAAAATAGTCAATAGTAGATAAAATCATCTTATGTTTAGGTATTTAATTTGTATTTCATTTTTCCATGCTTTATTCTGAAAAATTAAGGATAACGATATGTTTTGAAACGAAAAACCCTGCATATATCACTGTCTTATATACCCAATTACTCTGAATTATTCCCTAATTCATTAGTCATTTTCAAAGGTGTGAGGATCAATTTTTAAAGAGAGGATTTAGCAATCCTGTTGGTGTGGGATCTTATACAACGGCAATGATTGTTTTTTTAGGATAT
>CAYTUL010000086.1:8356-10601 GCA_964441135.1 uncultured Desulfobacteraceae bacterium
TAAGAAGGAAGATAGACTATTCGCGAAGCACCGATTTCTTTATGACTGCCTTTTTATAGGCACCGATAATATCCCTGCGTGAAAGAACCCCTAAGATGTTGGATCGATTACCCGAAGAAACGACGGGAAGAATGGAAAAATCCCTCTGGCTTATCTTTTCCAGGGCGTCAAACAGATTATCATCCCCGGACACAGTCATGACCCTGGATGTCGCAAGATCCTTTGCGACAATCAGATCTTTGAGGTCCTCATCAAAGATGACATCTTGGTAATCATAAAAGGAAAGGATTCCCGTAAGATTTCCGTTCTCATCAACCACTGGAAAGCTGTTGTATTTACTTTTTGATATCCTCTCCGCTAAATTACCGAGGCTGAGACTCTCCGACATTGTCTCTACTTCGGTATTCATCACATCCTTTACCTTTATCGCCCTGAGTACGTTAACCTCTTTTCCCGCCCTGATGTTTATTCCCCTTCTTGAGAGCTTAAGGGTATAAATGGAATCCTTCGACAGCCATCCGCTTGCCAAGGCACTGATAATGCAGGCAATCATCAGGGGAAGAATAATCTTATAATCGCCGGTCATTTCGAAGATAATAAGGATTGCGGTCAAGGGTCCGTGGGTGGTTCCGCTCACAACGGCGGCCATGCCTACAAGACTGTAGGCCCCGGGGGAGCCCGTTACTTCCGGAAAAATAATGTTGAGCACCACCCCGAAAAATCCCCCTGCCATGGATCCTAAAAAAAGCGAAGGAGCAAAAATGCCTCCCGACCCTCCCGAACCAATGGTGATGGAAGTAGCCAGGATCTTGAATACAATTAAGAAAAGCATGGTCCAGAGGGATAGCCTCTGCATAAGGGCCATATCTATGGCCGGATACCCTACCCCGAGTATATGCGGATACATAAGAGCCAGGCTGCCGAGTATCATACCCCCCAGCGAGGCCTTGAGGTATTCCGGAATCTTGAGGCTATCAAAGGTGTCCTCTGCAAAATAGAGGGTTCTGGTAAAAGAAACCGCAGCTAATGCGCAGAAAAACCCAAGAATCACGTACAGCGGAAGCTCCCACGCGCTGACAAGTTCATGGGCCGGGACAATAAAAGCGGGGGTATCCCCTAAGAAATGGCGTGAAACCGCTGTTGCTGCGACAGAAGAGATGACAATAGGGCTGAAGGTCGAGAGACCGAAATCACCCAATATTATCTCAAGGGCAAACATGGATCCGGCGATAGGGGCATTAAAGGTGGCGGCAATCCCGGCTGCTGCGCCGCAACCCACAAGGGTTCTTACACGATCCTGGGAAACTTTAAGAAGTTGCCCGACGCTTGATCCGATCCCGGATCCAATCTGGACAATAGGTCCCTCCCTTCCGACCGAACCTCCTGTCCCGATACATACGGCGGATGCCAGTGATTTGATAAAAACCACCCGCTTCCTAATGATTCCGCTCTTCAGGGCAACGGCTTCCATGACTTCCGGGACACCATGGCCCTTTGCCTCCCTCGCGAGGAAATAGACGACCGGCCCAACTATCACACCCCCCAACATGGGAATGATTATTCTGATATACCAGGGTATTGATTGAACCACTTCAATCAGGTTTTGCGAAGACCCGTATGAGATAAACTGAAATACATTAAGGAGATAGCGAAATCCGATCGCCCCATAGCCCCCGACCAATCCAACGATCGCGGCAAGTACGGCCATCGTGGTATGTTCACTGGAAGTAAGCAGGGCCGGGGTGAAATTCTTTATCGAACGTTGATTTTTCACTTATCTTTAGGTGGGATATTTCAATATATTTGAATGACAGGTATCATGAAAAGCCATTTGCTCCGGTTCAGGCTGGTACTTATAATCTTACACGGGTTATTTAATTCGATTTAATGTTGTTTGCGCGGTTTTGGCCTCGCTCGAACCAGGAAATTCCTTAATCACTTTCTTCAGGAGAATTATCGAAAGGTCCTTTTCATTATTCTCTAAAAAGGCCATTGCCTGGCGTAGCATCGCGCTGGGTACTTTATTCGCCTTCGGGTAGTCTTTTATTACCTTATTATAAGCCACGATGGCCTGCTCGAATTGTTTCAGGCCCATATAACACTCACCAATCCAGAATTGAGCGTTATCCGCCAGATCTGATTCTGGGTATTTGATCATGAAACTCTTAAAACTTTCCAGGGCTTGTTCATACTTCCCAGCCCTGTAAAGAGAAAGCGCGTTATCATATGTTTCGGTCTCCTCGTC
>CAYTUL010000087.1:0-10594 GCA_964441135.1 uncultured Desulfobacteraceae bacterium
GTCATGGAGGCCATAGGATAATGCTTGTGCTGGGGGTAGATCCCGGCTCTAAGGTAACCGGTTATGGCCTGGTAGAGAAAAAAGATAATCGCATAACCTGTGTGGATGCAGGCTCCATCAGTTCTTCGGGAAAGATCCCCTTTTACGCGCGAATATACAATATATTCAGTTCCATGATAGACCTTATGGACCGCTACCACCCCCGGGAGATGGCCATAGAGGACGTCTTTTTTGCCAAGAATGTAAAAAGCTCCCTGAAACTGGGGCACGCTCGGGGTGCGGCCCTGATCGCTGCGGTCCATTGCGGTGTCGAGGTGTTTGAATATACTCCCTTAGAGATAAAAAAATCGGTTGTGGGTTATGGCCGGGCCACAAAGGACCAGATCCGCTCGATGGTAAAGGTTATTCTGAAACTCGATACCCAGCTTGGATCCGATACTTCCGATGCGTTGGCCGCGGCAATATGCCACCTCAACTGGACAAGGTATGACCTGGGTTAAACGGTTCACCGTTCACGGTTCCGGGTTGAAACGACCTAACTGGATGTTAACAAAATGAAAATGGGTTGATAAGCATAGATATTTTGTTTCACCCAACGAGAAGAGGTTAATCTAATTCACGCCTTAAGCGGCACTGAGAAATTTTAGAATTTCAGTATTCTATAACCTTTGAATCTGGAACCCTGAACCTGGAACCTCTCACTTTAGGTATGAATAAAGTAAAAGGTTAAATATGATCGCCTATCTAAAAGGCCTTTTACAGAAAAAGTCTACAGAGGCCCTGATAATCGATAATAGCGGCATTGGGTATGAAGTTATCGCTCCCCTTTCAACCTTTTATGCCCTCCCCGGAGAGGATGAGCCGGTAAATCTGCACATTTATACCCACGTAAGAGAGGATGCTTTTATTCTTTTTGGTTTTCTGACAGTCCTGGAAAAAGAGATCTTCCGTCTGCTTATATCCGTGTCGGGGATTGGCCCGAAATTGGCTATTAATATACTTTCGGGTATCGGACCCGATGAATTGATTGAAGCGATAGCGGGTGGAGATGTCGCGAGACTTCAGTTTATTCCGGGCGTCGGGAAAAAAACAGCCGAAAGAATGGCCCTGGAATTGAAGGACAAGGCCCAAAATTTGAGGACCGATCGGAAACATCCCCCTGCTGTGCTGCCGACCCGTGAAGCCAAAACCGTTCTTGATGACGCCCTTTCCGCCCTTTTGAATTTGGGCTACCAGGCAAAGGCGGCCCGCCGTGCCGTGGAAAAGGCGAGCTCGAACCTTGAGGATATCACCCTGGAAGGAATCATCAAAGAAGCCCTGAGATTGATTGCCTGATGGAGCTCAAAAAAAATATGGAAGATGAGAATAAGAGAATAATAGCCCCTGAGATTCAGCCTGAGGAGATCCCTTCGGAGGTAAATCTCAGGCCCACCTGCTTTGATGAATATATTGGGCAGGAGGAGGTTAAAAGAAACCTGCGGGTCTTTATCGAAGCGGCAAAAGGACGCTCCGACGCCCTGGATCACGTCCTCTTTCACGGATCCCCGGGGTTAGGAAAAACATCCCTCGCGCACGTAATCGCCAATGAGCTTGGAGTCAACATTAACAGCACATCGGGTCCGGTCATTGAAAGGGCTGGAGATCTGGCGGCCATACTGACAAGCCTCCAGCCGAAAGATGTCCTCTTCATCGATGAGGTCCACCGGTTAAACCGCGTCGTGGAAGAGATCCTTTATCCCGCGATGGAAGACTACCAGTTGGATATCATTATAGGGCAGGGTCCTTCGGCCCGGACCATGAAGATCCCGCTTCCCCCGTTCACCCTGGTTGGTGCGACGACTCGAACGGGTCTCTTAACACCCCCGCTCAGAGAAAGATTCGGAGTTATTCAAAGGGTGGAATTCTATGAGCCCGAAGATCTGCAAAAGATCGTAACCCGTTCAGCAAGGATACTGGAAATTCCCATCAAAGAGGACGGCGCCTTTGAGATTGCCAGAAGGTCAAGGGGTACGCCGAGGGTGGCAAACCGGATCCTCAGAAGAGTGAGGGATTTCGCTCAGGTTGAGGCCGAAGGCATCATAACCAAAGAGGTTGCGATGAATGCATTGAATATGTTAGATGTGGATGATCAGGGATTGGATAAGATGGACCGCCACATTATACTGACCATCATCCGAAAATTCAACGGCGGTCCTCTCGGTCTTGATACCCTTTCGGCCGCCGTTTGCGAGGAGAAGGACACAATCGAGGATGTATATGAACCCTTCTTAATTCAGAGGGGTTACCTCAAGAGGACCCCAAGAGGAAGAGTGGCCACGAAATTGGCCTATCAGCATTTTAATATTGAAATGGAGAATGGAGAAGATCAGGCGCAGAAAAGACTATTTTAACCCATAAAGCGAAAATCCGCGTTCGGCAGATAATGTGTTTCATCCATCCCCGGTCCTTTGCTGAAAAGTGACTGCATCCCGAAGGAGGTTCTACTATTTCTGATTTCTCTCAAAATAAAAGCCAGATTACCACTTTTCACATATTACAACAGGACAGGAAGCACCTGAGAAACCAGTTGCGACTGCATTCCAAGTGGAAGAAGACTGTTCTGATTATGCCTTTGTTAGCCAGTGAGTTTACCTCTCCTGAAAATCTGCCGGTATTTGAAAATATTCTCAGGCAGTTGAGGGACATCTCCTATCTTTCCAAAATTATTTTCGGGTTGGATAAGGCTTCAGAGAGAGAAGCCTTTCTGCTTAGGGACCTCATAACAAAATACAAGATTAAAAATCATCTGATTCAGTGGAATAATGGTCCGGGCTTCGACAGTATTTACCAGAAGCTGAATGCAGCCGGATTCAACATCCAGGAGCCCGGTAAAGGCAAAAACATGTTTCTCAGCTTCGGAATTGCGATAGCCCATGGGGCGGAATCCATTGGTTTGATAGACGCCGACATCAGGACATTTAAAAGGGTGCAACTCGATCGGCTGTTTTACCCCGTGGTGGTCCTGAATTATGATTTTTCAAAGGCATACTATTCCCGGATTATGGACAAGGCCCTTTACGGCAGGGTTAAACGTCTCCTTCTTGATCCGCTTCTTCTATCACTCAAGAGAAAATTCACGGAAAGTCGAGAGGAGAAAATGCTGCGGCTTATCGATTTTCTTTTGGGTTTCAATTACCAGCTTTCCGGCGAGGTGGTCTTTCACGTTGATCTTCTCAAGAAGATGCGGTTTGCCACCAACTGGGGTGTAGAGATATTCACATTGATCGAGGTATATCGGAAGGCATCCATGTCCGCCCAGGTGATGTTTTCCAAGGAGCCCTTTGACCATAAGCATCAGGATGTCTCGGAAGATGACCGGACCAGGGGGTTAAACCGAATGGCGATTGATATTGTAACCACATTAATGAATGCCCTTGTCATTGAAGAAGGGCTGGAAATAACAGACACTTTTTTTCGTGATCTGGCCATCACCTATCAGGCGGTGGCGGAAGAGCAGATTAAAAAATATTCGGACGACGCGAGTTTCAGCAATCTACGGCATGATCGAGATGCGGAGGAATTCATGGTCAGGAATGTCTTCCGGAATTCCATTCTCAGTGCCGGTGAGTTGCTTACCTCACCCTACAGACTCACTGAAAGATTTTTAAGATTCATAAATAGTCATTCGGAGTTTAAACCTTTTCTTGAAAAGGGTTTGGCCGAAGCCATCCTGTCCGTTGAGGCCAAAACCCAGCAGAGTATTTTTGAGTTTCCCCAGACCGTATCATGGGAGCGGGTTTACAATAAGCTGCCCCAAATCTATTATGATCTGATCGATGTCGTTGAACAGGAAAAGAGACGTTTGTCCTGATTTATGAGATGCTGTAATAATTCTATGGGAAAAGATCCACCGCGTCATCGCAACAAGGAACGTATCTTGATATTTACCGATCTGGACGGAACTCTTCTCGATCATGTCTCCTATGATTGGAGCCCTGCTAAACCCGCCCTCGATCAATGTAAAAAGCACTATATCCCCGTTATCATGGTTTCAAGTAAAACCAGGGCGGAGCTTGATTTACTCAGTCAGGAGATAGGGCTCCCCTATCCTTTTATTTCAGAAAATGGGGGAGGGATTTTTTTCCCTGAGGAATACAGGGACAGGATTCCTCCTGGCACTGTTCTTGCAATGAAATGGTGGAAACTTACGATCGGGATATCCTACGATCTTCTGGTCCAGGGCCTTAGGCAAATTCGTAATGAATTGGGATGGCGCATCCGAGGTTTTTCGGAAATGACCCTCGAAGAGATATCGCATCTCACCGGTCTTGATCCTGAAAGTGTCCGTCCTGCGATGGCGAGAGAATTTGACGAACCCTTTATTATCATGGAAAAGGAAGATGTGAATACGGACGTCCTTCATGTCGCCGCCCAAAAAAGAGGGCTCAGGATCACAGAAGGGGGCCGTTTCTATCATCTCCACGGAAAGGTCGATAAGGGAGATGCGGTAAACAAATTGATCACCTGGTATGAAGACTCATGCGATAACGTCTTTACCATCGCTCTCGGTGACAGCCCAAATGATTTCAGTATGCTTAAACAGGTTGATCAACCGGTACTGATTCGTTCGCAACGGAATTTTCCCGGAATAGAGGATGAGCTTCCGGGCCTGATTATCACCCGGAGGCCGGGACCTGAAGGATGGAACTCTGTGATCTTGGATATTTTAAGTAAAAAGATTGAGGGAAGGAATGTCTGACATGTTTGAAAGCGACGTGAATCCTGAAAATATTGGAAAAGCCGATCTGGTTGTGAGTATCCCGTCTTACAATGAGGCCGATTCAATAGATTATCCTACCCAGCAGGCCAGTCTGGGGCTTACCAAGTATTTTCCCGATAAACGCTGCGTCATCATTAATTGCGATAATAACTCTCCCGATAATACAAAAGAGGCATTTCTCAATACACCTACGGAGGTGCCCAAGATATATATTTCCACTCCACCGAATGTTAAAGGGAAGGGAAACAATTTCAAAAACCTTTTCCGGAAAGTGGTTGATCTAAAGGCCAAGGCCATTGTTGTGGTGGATGCCGATCTCAAGAGTATTACTCCCGACTGGATCAAACATTTAGGGGAGCCCCTGTTTAATGGCTTCTCCTATGTGGCCCCTTTATATGTCCGGCATAAATATGACGGGACCATAACAAACGGGATAGCCTATCCATTGTCCCGTGCTCTTTACGGAAGAAGGGTCCGCCAACCAATAGGGGGAGATTTCGGTTTTAGCGGAAAAATAGGAAAAGTATTTCTTGAGAGCAACATATGGGATGAAGCGACCGCGAACTTTGGCATAGATATCTGGATGACAACCCTGGCCTTTAATCAAGGAGCCCGGGTCTGCCAGTCTTTCATGGGCAGGCCGAAGATTCATCGACCGAAAGATCCGGCAGCCTCACTCGGTCCCATGTTCAGACAGGTGGTGGGAACGATCTTTTCCATGATGAGAAATTTTGAGTCCTACTGGCTTAAAGTAAAATACAGCAAACCGACCGCCATCTATGGTTTCGGTCTTGGGGAAGTGGAGATGCCCCCAAAAGTGAATGTAGATACGGAGAAACTGATCAATAGCTTTCACAACGGCTTTACCCAGTATGGCGAAATATGGCAGAAGGCCCTTTCCGGTGATGTGTTTCAGAAACTCTTAGAGATCAAGAGTATGAAAAAAGATGTGTTCACCTTCCCCACGGATCTGTGGGCGAGGGTGCTTTACGATTGGGCTGTGGCATACCGGGATGCCGTTGTAGATCGGGACCTCTTAATGGATTCCCTGATACCCCTCTATTTTGGAAAGACCCTTTCCTTCGTCAAGAAAACCGCGAAGATGACCGTTCAACAGGCGGAAGAGGCCATTGAGAATGATTGCATGACATTCGAAATGACCAAACCGTACCTTATTAAGAAGTGGACCGGGATATAGTTTTTGGTCTTGGGCTATCAGCCTTTAGCATTCAGCTATCAGCAAAAGATATGAATAACAAAGACATTAGCTGAGTGCCGATCGCTGAACGCTAAAAGCTCCATCCAGAAATGGACTGTTTCTGGATGGACACCAATCTACTTCACCAGAATCAATCTCACATCCATCACATTGGTATTGGTGGGACCTGTCATTAGCAGGCCGCCGATCTTTTTAAAAAAATGATAGGAGTCATTGTTCGCGAGATATTCCGAGGCCATCATTCCCATTTCCTCACCTCTTCTCGTTGTCAGGGGGTCGACGATTGCGCCGGCGGCATCGGTGGGTCCGTCATTCCCATCAGTCCCCCCGCTCAGCATAACAACCCGTTCGGGAAGGTCATCCATGTCTATGGCCGCGGCCAGGCAGAACTCCTGATTCCTGCCACCCAGACCTTTTCCCCTTATGGTAACCGTTGTTTCCCCACCTGAAACGATACAGCAGGGGGGACGAATAGGCCTTCCGGATTTCAGGATCTCCCTTGCGATGGCGGTATGGACCCGGGCTACATCCCGTGTCTCACCTTCTATCATGGAGGACAGGATAAGGGTATTGTATCCCATTCTCTCGGCCTCTTCACTTGCCGCCTCAAGGGCAAGGATATTGCTCCCGATGATGTAATTATGAACCCGCTCAAATATGGGATCACCCTCTTTCGGTGTCTCCGGAATACCTCCTTCCAATCCCCGCTTAAGATGTCCGCTGACAGATTTTGGGACCTTTTGAATAAGGTTATATTTCTCAAGAATCTGCCATGACTCTTCAAAAGTGCTCCTATCCGGGACAAAGGGACCGGATGCGATCACATCTATCCTGTCGCCCACCACATCGGAAAGCATGAAATTAACCGTGGTCGCAGGATAGGCGGCCCTTGCCATCTGTCCCCCCTTGGTGTCGGATATATGTTTCCGGATGGCATTGATCTCATCAATACGCGCCCCGCATTCCAGAAGGTATTTCGTGACGGCCTGCTTCTCAGCAAGACGTACCTCTCCTGCAGGACAGGGAAGAAGGGCGGACCCGCCTCCGGAAATAAGAGAAAAAATCAGGTCCTTTTTCCCTGCCCTATTCATCAGATCAAGAATCTTTTTTGTACCCTTCACACCATTTTCATCAGGCAGGGGATGATCCGCCTCTATGATTTCTGTGTGATCGAGCTTCTCTGTAAAACCATATTTCACATTAATGATGCCCTCATCGATCCTGTCACCTAAGATATCCTCCATCGCCCTGGCCATAGGAGCCGTCGCCTTTCCTCCTCCTACCAGCATGATACGGTTATATTCGCTTAATTCCAAACGGACCCGTAACCGGTCTTTCTGCCCCAAATGCATTCTACTCCCTTCTACTTGAATGTATTCCATGATCGCCCGGTAGGGGTTGACTCGCTTAACCCCGGCCTGGAAAATGGATTGCGCTTCATGGTGCATTTCCCCGAGATCTTTCATTGATGATACCATCATAATTATTTCTCCTTAATATCAGAACCTTTCACAGAACTGTTCCCTGCTGATGAGTAAAAAAGGATGGAAATATTTCCTCATAGTTCTAACCAGCACGATTTAGTTATTTCTCTTTTGCTTTCGCAATATCAATGCCTTTTGAAGATTGTTTCTTGCATTAATATAATCGGATTTTAACTTTAGCGCCTCTTTATAATGCAAAATCGCGTCTTCAATATCTCCTTTACCAAGCAAAGCATTACCAAGATTATTATGTGCCTCTACGTAATCCGGCTTTATTCGTAACGCTTCACTGTAATGCTTTATGGCTTCATCCAATCTACCCTGCTTTTTCAATGCCACTCCAAGGTTGTTATGTGCTTCAAGATAGTCAGGCGAAATTCGCAATGCAGAAAAATAGTGTGTTATAGCTTCATCTAAATGCCCCAGTTTTTGTAGACTATTTCCCATACTATAATGTGCTTCCGCATAATTAGGATCTATCCGCAATACTTCCAAGTAATTATTGATGGCATCCTTTAGATGTCCTTGCCTCTCAAGAGCTACACCAAGATTGTAGCGTGCTTCAATAAAATGAGGCCTTATTCGTAATGCCTCACGATAATGTCCGATGGCTTCCTCCACCTTTCCCTGCTTTTCTAAGGCGCGCCCCAGGTTATTGTGAGCCTCTGCAAATTCAGGCTTTATCCGCAATGCCTCTATATAATGGCCAATAGATTCATGTAATTGCCCTTGTCGTTGTAAGGCATATGCCAAGTTATTATGAGCTTCAGCATATGTGGGGTTTATTCGTAATGCTTCTCGATAATGTCTGATAGCTTCATCAATCCTCCCTTGCTTTCTCAATGCAATCCCCAAATTATTGTGAGCTTCTGCATAGTCAGGTTTTATCCGCAACGCCGCTAAATAATGCTTTATTGATTTATCTATCAACATTTTGGTTTGTAAAGCATTACCCATATTGTTATGGGCATTCGCGTACCCAGGATTTATTTCCAATGCTTTTTGATAATAGTCTATGGCTTCATCTAAACGGTTTTGATTCGCCAATACAAAACCCAAATTGTTATATCCCCTGAAATTTCTTGGGTTTTTTTCAATTACATCTGACCATAATATTTCCTTTTCTTGCCACACCCTATTTCTGAGATAAGTTGCCGTTCCAAAGGCTAAGACAATCAATACTAAAAAAGTCAAAGTATGTCTTTTGGATAAAAAAATGAAAAAGATATATACTAAAAAAAGGGCGAACCCAAACATGGGTAGATATAGGCGGTGCTCGAATATTGCATCACGTATCGGTATAAGACTTGACTCCACCGAAAGTGTAATGAAGAACCAGAGAACACAAAATGAAATAATGGGTCTTTTTTTCATGTATATGATCCCTAAAGCAATAAGACCGGCCAGGAACAGAAAGGCCAAAGGCGTGTAACCATCAAAAAAACCGCTTTTAAAGGGATAAAGATAATCAAGATTCTGTCTTATGGGTAGAAACAGCAATCGAATGTATATCACCAAGACATTGAATTGGGTACAGAGGTAACTCCATCGACCGACCGTTTCCGTCTCCCTCATATGTTCCGACACATCTTCAAGCAATCCCTTGCCCTCTTGACTACCGCTAAAGAATCCTGATACATACAGGATAAAAAAAGCCCAAATTACGAAAACAAGGACAAACCATGGGATCTTTCTCTTCCACCCTTGCCATGTTCGATCTATAAAGAGATACTCTACAAGAAGGATTATCCCCGGCAGGCTGGCCGTGTTCTGTTTGCTCAAAAAGGCCAACATCCAGCAAAGGATAGATAGGATATACAATCCCGTAACTTGTATACCCTGATTCTCATCTTTTCTCTTTGCTCCATGCTCTATGCTCCATGCTCCTGGCTCCCCATTCCTTACTCCCTGCTCCCTGCTCCCTGCTCTATGCTGAATTACCCTCGCCTTCACATAAAAAAGCACTGATGCCATATAGAACAGAGCGGCTGTGGATGTGTATCTCTGGATGGTATAGGTCACCGCCTGGGTCTGGATGGGATGGGCGATGAAGATGAGGGCCGTAAATAAAGCCCCTATAGGAATCAGAGAAACGGCGGATCGGGGAAACGGAAAATTTGGGGATTCAGCCGTTGAAGGATTAGACCTGCCTTTCATTTTAGATAATCGCAAGAACACGGTCAATGATAAGAAGTAAACGAGGATACCGTTCAGGATATGGATAAACACATTAACAAGGTGGTAACCAGAGACGTTAAGTTTTCCAAACTTGTAATTGAGAGCAAAGGTGAATTCCACAATGGCCCTTGGCTTAAGAAGCTGCTTCATTCAGTAATAATTGTTCAAATACCTAATCTCTCTCTTTTCTTCAATCTGAGGTATATCATCAAAGACAAAAGGAGAGGAATAGATATTGCTATACATGACAGAAGCAGTTAACAATATTAAAATGATGGCCAACCATGGGCTGGAGAAACAGTGATTGATGTTTGAAAAGTATCTTTTCTTCATTGTGAGGCCATTAGGTCATTCTTTTTTAGGATGTAACACGAATATCTTATTGAGGTTCTTTTTTGCATCAAGAAAATCGGGCTTTATTTTTAAGGCTTCCTGAAAATGTTTGATCGCTTCATCAATTTCTCCCTTTCTGAAAAGAGCGACACCCAGATTGTTATGGGCCTTCTCATAATCCGGTTTTAAACGTATCGCTTCTCGATAGTGCTCGATAGCTTCATCTAAGCGCCCCGCCTTTTGTAGGGCATGACCCAGATTATAATGGGCTTTTCCATAGCCAGGTTTGATACGGAGTGCCGCCCGGTAATGATCCATGGCTTCATATATCCGACCTTTCTTTTCTAATGCCTGGCCCAGATTATTATGGGTTTCTTCACTATCCGGCCTTATACGCAAGGCCGCTTGATAATGCTCGATGGCTTCCTCTATTCGGTTCTCCTTTAATAGAGAATTACCCAAATTATAGTTAGCATCCACATAATCAGGTTTTATTCGCAACGCCTCCCTATAATGCTTGATGGCTTCATCTAAACGCCCCTGCTTTGCCAGAACAAAACCCAGGTTGTTATATCCCCTTGGATTTTTAGGACTCTTAGATATTACATCAGACCATAGTGT
>CAYTUL010000088.1:0-10564 GCA_964441135.1 uncultured Desulfobacteraceae bacterium
AGCCTATTATCTCTGTGACCAGGTCCTGAGGACCCGGTTTTTAAATCTAATAAAAGGAGGAGCTTTATGGAGACAATATGGGGATTAAGTACTCCCCGTGACCAAATGAAATGGAGGGGACTGCGGCGGCTCAAGTTCTTTTTTGCCCTGTCCAGGACTCCCCACGGGCTTCTCGATATGGCCGCGCCGGGCCTGGCCGCACTTTTATGGCTGGGACATTTCCCGGATCCGGGTATTATCGCCAAGGGTTTGATGACCGTGTTTGCAGGGTATACGGCCGTTTACGCTCTCAATGATGTGGTAGACTTTCGCACAGACAGGGAAAAAATAGAGCGGGGCAGGTTTCGTGATTCCGGTAACTACCTGGATGCTGCGATCTTACGTCATCCGTTAGCACAGGGATTGCTGAGTTTTAGCGAGGCTCTTCTCTGGGTGAGTTTCTGGGGCCTGCTGGCTCTCCTGGGAGCCTATCTTCTGAATCCCTTTTGCATCCTTATTTTTGCAGCAGGATGCATGCTTGAGATCTTCTATTGTTTAATGTGGAAAATCAGTCCCCTCCGGCTGCTCGTCAGCGGGGTCATCAAGACGTGCGGCCCGGTTGCGGCCATCTTTGCCGTTGACCCGGATCCCGCCCTCAGTCTGCTGGCGATCCTGTTCCTGTGGTTCTTTTTTTGGGAAATGGGGGGTCAGAATATCCCCAACGACTGGGCGGAAATTGATGAGGACAGGTTGCTTAAGGCAAAAACCGTTCTGGTGCGTCACGGCCCTTCCGTCGCCGCCGGCATGGTCTTCGGATGCTTGAGTATTACGGCGGCGATCAGTTTCTTTCTCTTCTGGCGGCAATTAGGGCTTGCTTCTGCTGCGGCCGCGCTCCTTGCAGGTGTCTTTTTTCTCCTGTCCCCGGCCCTTAATCTTTTTCGTAAAATGTCCCGTTTCCATGCGCTGGTTCTTTTCAACAGGGCCAGCTACTATCCCCTCGCTCTCCTCATCATCGTTGCATGGAACATCCTCCTGATCACGGACTAATCCGGAGGAGATCTCTTCCTCCGGCAACGAACATACGGCGGAGGAAAATACGGCCTTCACTCGGAAAGAAAGCAGACTTCATAACCTTCGACTTTACCGTTAAAAAACCTACCGCTCACAAGATCCCGTCGGCCCTTATACTCATTAAGCAGCAGTTGATTTTCAGTCACATTGATGACGATGTGAATGCTTTTACCTTTAAAGCTCCTTGAGATAACAAGCAGCCTCCTGTCTGAGTCCAAAACCCGCCGCTTGCTTGAAGGATGAAGCGCAGGGATTCTTTTTCGCAGGTCCAGCATATTCAAGAAGTTCGAAAAAACCAGATGCCCTAAGGATTGAGGATCGGTTAGGGATGCCTCCAGTTCCTCTGCTTGATACTTCTTTCGATTGATCATCCGCTTTATTCCGGATTCCTTCACTCCCTCAAAGTTGTTCCTTGATCCAAATAGACTGAGTACATAGACTCCGGGCACCCCTTTAAGAGTAAGCATGATGGCCTGGGATGCCATGAAACGCTTGACCATCAGGGAAATATCATACGAGCCGGGATCGTTGATGGCATCGAAATAGGTTATATTGAGTTCATAGGGCTCATGCCCGTTCCCGGTGGATTTGAAGGAAACGATCCCCCCATGGGTCTTTGTAAGTTTCAGTAGTCCGTCAAAATCCTCCTGACTCAGGATTTCTTTTGCTGCTGGCAAAGCGATCCCATCGTGGGAAGCCAGGAAGTCGAAAAAAAGAAGATCCTGTCTCTTCCGGTTTGTGATCTTCTTGATGTAGGAAGTATCTTGTCGTGAAAAGGCGTCGATGACAAGGGGAGGGAGGGAAAACCGGTAAACCATCTGGGCCTCATGCCTTTCTCCGAAATAAGCAATATTGTCCTTGTAAGGGAAGTTGGCCTCGGTCAGGATGAGTGCATAGGGGGCCACATATTCCAGTACGCCTCTGAGGAACCTCACGATTTGATGGGTTTTCGAAAGATTCACACAGGACGTGTGGGGCTCCTTCCATATATACCCGACGGCATCAAGACGAATGATTTCCGCACCTTGTGAAATATAGAACAGCATCACGTCCACGATCATCAGGAGAACCTCAGGGTTTTTATAGTTCAGGTCGATTTGATCGGCACTGAAGGTGGTCCATACCCATTTTTCTCCACGCACCGTGTGGAACTTGGTGAACAACGGAGCTTCACGCGGCCGAAAAACTTCAGGCATTTCTAACTTCTTGTCACTCCAGATGAAATAATCTCGATATCGCCGGTCGCCTCTTAAAAAGCCCCGGAACCACTCCGACCTGCTGGAAACATGGTTCAATACGAGGTCCACCATGAGGCGATAGTCGCTTGCAAGGTCTTTCACATCCTTCCAGTCGCCGAGTTCCGGATCTACCTCTTTATAGTCAATGACCGCGTATCCCCCGTCCGAGCTGCTGGGAAAAAATGGGAGGATATGGATAATTGTGAAGGCATCCCCGACCTTTTCATTGAGAAAACGACGCAGCGTTACAAGGGGTTTCTCTCCCTCACGAAAAATTGTATCTGCATAGGTCATGAGGATGGCATCCTCCTCGCTGAGGAGGTCTAAATGTTCATACTTCCTTCTTTTTTCTGAAATGGATCTGTCATCTCTATAAACATCCATCAGGCTTTTCAGCTTCATGAGAATCAGGCCGGAGTCCTCCTCGTAAATCAGTTGCAACAACTGTTTTATTTGATTCAAAACACGGTTTAAAGGTTCGATTTGTTCTTTTAAAGGTCTGTCATTCATAGGTTCAGGGGAGAAGGGTTCCTACCAAAGGCTGTCTAAAAGCTCAGGTTATTTTTATTTCGCGGGTTGCGGGCTTAGGCTGGTTTTGAGTTTTTCCATGGCTTTGCCGAAATCCTCCCAGTTTCCCTGGTTGATGGCCTTTTCCGCTTTCTTGAGAAGGTCCCGGGCATGGGACAATTCTTCGATCTGCGGCCGAACAGGGGACTTCGCGGCCGCCACCTCCGGAACGGTCCCGAAGATCGCCTTGAGTGATTGATCCAGAGTCGGCTCCATAACCACCTTGCTTCCTGAAATAACGATTACCCTTTTCATCTGGGGGATATTGGTCCCTTCCGCAGTGAGATACACGGGCTCCACGTAAAGAAAGGACTTTTCAATAGGGATCACGATGAGGTTCCCCCGGATGACTCTCGATCCCCTCTGGTCCCAGAGTGAAAGCTGCTCGGAGATGAGGGTGTTTTGATCGATCATGGCCTCCACCTGGATAGGACCAAAGGTCAGCCGCTCCTTTGGAAGCTGGTAAACGATAAGCTGTCCGTATTCAGGGGAGTCGCACTTGGCCGCCATCCACGCGATCATGTTGTCCCTGTCCTGGGGTGTGAAGGGTGTCATGAGGAGGTATTGAAGCTCCTTTGTATCGGGAAGGCGCATCAGGATGTAGTATGGGATCATTTGTACTGCTGTGCCGGCGTATTTCTCCTGTGGGAATGCCCATAGATCCTCCTGGTTGTAAAAGACCTGGGTATCGACCATGTGATAGGTCCGGTACATATCCGCCTGAATGTTAAAAAGATCCTCCGGGTATCTGAGATGTTTTCGCAGATCTTCCGGCATCTCCTTCATTTCCTTGAAAACCCCCGGAAAGGCTTTCCTGTAAAGTTCGAGTACGGGGTCTTGGGGATCGGCGACATAGAAGAACACGGATCCTTCATAGGCATCGATCACCACTTTTACGGAATTTCGAATGTAATTGAGTTTTTGGAAAAATTTTCCATAGGGCTCCGAATAGGGGAAACGGTCGGAAATGGTGTAACCATCCTGAATCCAGTAGAGCTTTCCCCCGCTCAGCACGAGATAGGGATCACTGTCTAAAGATAAAAAAGGCGCAATCTTCGATACCCTTTCCTGTATTCTTCTCCAGAACTGAATCCTGCTGCCGGGGCCGAGGTATCCAGTGAAAAGAATGTTGATATCCCCCTGGGTCCAGGTAAACAGGAGCCGTTTCCAGAAGGTGTTTATGGGAACGCCTCCTTTACCGTGATAGCTCGTATAGACATTCTTGTTTCCTTTCGGGTAGTCGAGTTCCTTCACCTCTGTTGCAACGATTCGATATCCGGGCATCCTCTCCCCATAGTAGATGGCCGGCTGGTCAACTTTCAGGTTGTAAAGAGATTCGGGTGGGATATTCTCTATAATATATTCAGGAAGTCCCTCTGATCCCTTTTTTGAGACATAGTTCATCACCAGTCCATAACCATGGGTGAACTGCAGGCGTTCATTTACCCAGGTTCGGGCTTTTTCGGGGAGCTGTGAGGCCAACTCCCGGGCAGAGAGCATGACCTGGTGATAGCCGTCCTCAGTATGATAGCGGTCCACATCCGAGTCGTAGAATTGATAATAGAGGCGGAATTCCTGTGTCTGGCGATAGGTCTCCAGGATGGGACGCCAGTCCCAGAGCCTGACGTTGTCAATGGTTTCCTGGTTCCTTGAAGTATCCTCTATGGTGAGATCCATAAGGGACGGGTAGGCCTTTTCCGTGATCTTGTCAAGGTTGAAAGCCTTGCGGGTTAGCTGGATATTGGAATTCAGATAAGGGGCTTCCAGTTCCAGTTCACTTGGCTCCACTTCATATTTTTGTACCAGTGACGGCATGATGCTTATAATCACGAGATAGAGAGCGATATAAGCACCCACCACACCGAGTATCATCCTGAAACGTTGTTTGAGCACGCAGACCACTACAAAGGCACCCAATACCGGAGAGGCGAAGATCATGATCCATAGAGACCGGAGTGTGATATGACCGTCTGTGTACCCTATCCCATAGACAACACCTCTGGAGGAGGTGAGCAATTCATACCGGTCAAGATAGAAACCCCATCCCAGGCTGAAAACAAAAATGATGAAGATAACGGACAAATGGACGATCATGGGCCAACGGATGCGTAGGGAGAAATTCCGTCCGCCTTCTCCAAACTGAACCGCTCCGAGGGAAGCGTAGGCGCCCATCGTGACAAGGAGGACGAATAGGGTAAGGGAGCTGATACCATTCTGAAGGAGATGGTAGAAAGGAAGCCGGAAAAGGTAGAAGCCGAGATCAAGGTAAAAAATGGGGTCTGTTTCATTAAAAACCCCACCATATCGGAAGCGAAGATATGTATCCCACTCCGGGTAATAAACGAGGGCAAAGATAAAGGCCGGCACGAGTGCGATCAACAGGGACCTGGATGACGTCAGGCCGCCAAAGGTCTCTCCTCTTTCAACCACATCGGTGAGGTTTGGGGCTATTCGTGCAACGAAGCGAAGGCTGATCCAAAAAGACAAGAGGACGCACCCGAAGGCAATGCCGAACAAGGCCCACTGAATGGAAAGGAGCTTCCAGAAGATGTCAATATATCCCAGTTGTCTCATCCACAGCCACTTTTCCACAATCCCCGTGACCCTGGCAATCAAAACCAGAAAGAAAAGAAGGCCTGCAACAGATAGCCACAGGATAAGTTTGGTTTTTCTTTTCATCGAATCACCTTATTCATTATTCGCTCAGCCTGAATTTTACGATACCCTGACAGAATAAGTCCCGCGCAGGAGAAAATAAATAAGGTCCTTTATGTATTTTTACTGCATTGAGCAAAGAAACTCGCCATGCATGGCCTGTCACCGGGATTCAAATACAGGATTGGCCCCATAGGCGTTTCTCGCAGAAGCAATACCCGCCCATTGAGCCCAGGTACTGAAACAGGCAGGTTGTGTACCTGATTGAAGGAGAACAGTGGCAAAGATCCATGAAATAGAACAATTCCGGGAGCAGCGGCATGTATTTACGGATCGCTTCCATTCCGGTGAGATCCTCGGCCGGATGCTGCAGGGGGATTATGAAAATATCGAAGACGGTATTGTCCTGGCTATTCCTTCGGGCGGCGTTCCCGAAAGGCCGTCCCTTTCCCGATCTTGCCGGGAAAAGGGTCATTCTGGTGGATGACGGTCTGGCCTCCATATCCATGGCCGTAAAGGCAAAAGCCGGGGAAACGGTTGTGGCCGTTCCAACGGCGCCGCAGCGCTCTGTTGATCTGGTAGCGCCGGAGGTAAACATGTCTATTGTGCCAATATCAGGACCGGTCCCTACTTCGCGGTAGCCGATGCCTACCGGAACTGGTATGACCTGAGCGAAAGAGAGGTCCTCGAACTCATGGAAACCTGACCGGGGTCTGCCACTGTCGTTCCCATCCCTTTGAAACCCTCCCCATTCCCATTATGAGGCTCGCAAAGATAGAATGCCGAGGGGAATCAGGATGATACCAATGAAATCCTGAATGAAATGCATGATGATAGGGGCTACCAGACTCCTTCTCCAGAGATAGACGGCTCCGAAAATGGAGCCTAATATGAAAACCCCCACCACACCACCCGATCTTTCATAGCCGTGCCCTGCCGCAAAGATGACGGATGAGAGTAGGAGAGCAGCCACGGGATTTCTCGAAATGGCCTTAAAGCGGCCAATGAGGTATCCCCGGAAAATAACCTCTTCCGAAACAGCCACGACGATCAATAGAAGAAGGGCAATTGCTATTTCTCTTCCCCCCGAGGGGACAAGAAAGGAGGGGGCTTCCTGCGGGGTGGAAAACCCTCCTGCATAGAGTGCCTTTTTGATGAGACTCATCACGAAAATGAGGGGGACATAAAGAACGGCACCGATGAGGATTTCTCTCCACCCGTCCCCTGACGTCAGACCTACGGATGAAAAGGATTCCTCGTTGCGCCAGAGGAAATAAAGGATCAGGCACAGGAGGGAGAGGTCACTGAGTATGGTTGACCAGGCGACGATGGAAAAGGTGAGGTCCTCCGGCCTGATCACAGAGGCTGACAGGAGCATGGACGGAAAGATGAGGAGGAGAAAGACACCCACCTCAGCGGCCTGTATTTTCTTTGAAGGATGAAGGTTCGAAATATTCAACGATCTTTCCTTTTGGGGATTATAAGTCCTTGGAAATGGACATAAAAAAGGTGATTCCCTTTTCGCGTCCCGTTTGGGCCCAGACGTCTCCTTTGTGTTTTTCAGCGATTTCCTTTACAATAGCCAATCCCAGGCCCGTACCTTCGGTCCCTTTTGATGTAATGCTCCGTTTGAAGGGATCAAAGACCCTTTCAGTATCCTCCTTATTCATGCCGATGCCGTCATCGTTTATGGAAATAATGAAGTATCGCTCCGTTTCCGTAATATCCATTTCAATGGTGCTGAGCCCTTCACCTCCGTACTTTAGAGCATTATCAATGAGGTTTCTGAGACACCTTATTACGGATAACCTGTCGGCCCTTAGGGAGGGGAATAGGGCCGGACTGTGAAGAGATATCCCCCGGGCTTGAATGAGGTCCCTATACTCTTCCGTGATGTCTCTCAGGATGTTCTGGAGGTCCAGGCTTTCGATTGTTATCTGAGATTCCTTCGTCGCAATCAGCAGGTTGATATTTTCGACGAGTAATAGAATCTGTTCGGCTCCGCGCATAATATGGGCGCAATACTGTTTCGTTTTCGGTGATAAATGATCTTCATGGATATCGGTAAGCCGCTTCGAGAGCCTGTGAACACTGACGGCCGGATTTTTCAGATCATGCACGATGGAATAGGCGAAAAGCTTGAGTTTTTCCGCACTGTTTTTCAGGGAAGCGTATGCGTCTTCAAGCTCCGCGGTTCTCTCTTTCACACGTTCTTCCAGCTCCGATTGCACCTTTCGAAGGGCTTCCATCGTCTTTGCGCGATTCACACTGTAACGGATGACCCTTTCAAGAAGATCGGGATTGATTTGATCTTTAACGAGATAATCGGCTGCTCCGGTTTTCATGGCCTCCAAATCCACCCCATACTCCCGTTGTCCCGTCAGCAGGACGATGGGCACGGTCAATTCAGATGACCTTATTTCCATAAGGAAACCGATACCGTCCCGGGCACCCAGACGATAATCAAGGAGGCAGACATCATATTCGCCGCAGGTGATTTTCTCCATACCTTCATGATAGGTGGATACCCAGTCGAGTTCGAAATTGACCCTTTCTATCTCTTCGAGTAAATCGCGTATGAAGACATAGTCATCTTCATCGTCTTCAATAAGAAGTACTTTGAAATAGTGCCGTTCATTATTCACATTTCTAATCATTCATGGCACCCGAAACAGCCTTATCCTTGATCACACTCCTGAATCTGACGGGGCTCATCTCAATATTGCCTCTATGTTTTTCTCCGCCCATTCATCGACTCTTCGCTCCCTCTCCACATCGTCGACAAGCCTTTCCGAGAGCCTTTTTTCACCTTCCAATGCCCGAAATATCCTTCCGGCCGCCTCTTTTGTCTTCATCGGGTTGATATAGACAATACCGTTTTCCTCGCCGAACCCTTTTTCCTTCAATACCCTCGAAGCTCCGCTGGTACTTAGAGCGAGAATGCCTCGTACATCAGGTTTTTCCGGAGAGCGGGTAAGGTGCACCAGGGGCCAAAGAAATCCATTGGTAAATTTGCTGTAATAGCTGTGCATGTGACGGGTATCAAAGAAGACGAACCTCATATAAAAATCATATTCCTTGAACCGGAAATGCATCCGGTTGTCGGCATCCAATTCTATAGATTCTTTTCCGCCTCACCTAAAAAATCCTTCGAAAAACTGAAGGGTCCTCTGTTCGATACAATGATCAGATCACCCATATATGTCCCTTCGGTTCATTCGTTTTTTCCAGATATGCGGTCGGATTCTCGTCTTTAGGAATACTATTTTGATCACTGCAAAAAGTACATGGGGGATATCCTGTATTTTTTCTTTTTGAAAATGTAGCGAAGAAGAATTCATATAGTTATTCCTTGAATGTAAATCAATTCCTGCGTATAATTTCATTTATGTTTCACTGGCAGCGTGTGGGACAGGTTTAAGACAGGATGAAGAGGAATGTAAAAGTGTGAATAGAGAATGATAACCGTTCCGGTGCACGTCGGGGAGTGAGCCGGTTTTCCAGGTTCCTCTCGGAGAGGTCCCGGACATTCCTGTTTGCAAATGATCGGAGGTGGGACAGGTGGCAAGATTTGAGTCTATCACAGGAAAATATGTCCATGTTGAAATTCAAGGCGCTGAATATCGGGTATATTTTGAAGAAAACGGTAACGGGATCCCCCTTGTTTGCCAGCACACGGCGAGTGCTGAAAGTCTCCAGTGGCGCCACCTGATGAACGACGAAGAGGTCTGCTCAATGTATCGGGTTATTGCTGTCGACCTTCCCTATCACGGGAAATCACTTCCGCCTGAATCCATCGAGTGGTGGAAAGAAGAGTACAAGCTGACGAAGGCATTCTTCACAAATTTCCATGTAGCGTTCAGTCAAGCTTTGGGACTGGAAAAACCGGTATTTTGTGGCTGTTCAATCGGGTGTGATGTAGCCCTCGATTTGGCACTCGAGTACCCGGACGTTTATAGAGCCGTTATCGGTTTCGGGGGAGCAGAATACACCCCCGGGTTTGATATGATCTGGTGGGATCATCCAAAGGTGAGCGGGTATCTCAGGTTTGCCGATCCCTATGGAGCGACATCGCCCTATAGCCCCGAAAAATATAGACGGGAGGTCGGCTGGGTATTGGGGAAAAGCGCGCAACCAATCCTGAGGGGTGATTCATATTATTATTCCGTAGACCACAACTTGACCGGGAAGTTGGAACGGATAGACACATCCCGTGTCGCAGTGTATCTCCTGGGCGGAGAATATGATTTTGCGGCTACACCCGAAATGATTCATGAGACAGCCCGAAAAATTAAGGGCGCAAACTATGCAGAGATGAAAAAAATCGGGCATTTCTCCATGTCGGAGAATTATGACGAGTTCAAGGTATATTTATTGCCCATTCTCAGGGAGATAGCGAATCAAAAAAAATGAAAGGAGGTCCTATCGTGGAAATCCGTTTCCTAAGGGCTGGCGAGAACGAGTATATAAGAGAAAGAATAAACAACGACCCGGAATTTCGTGTGGCGGGCAGATATTTGTCAGAGGATATTCTTTTCGTGGCAGGCGACAGGCAATGCATTTTTCGCCTTCGTGATGGTAGGGTAAAAGAAATATTATTGGATCCTACCCCAATGGATAGCTGGAGCTTTTATATTAAGGCCCCGGAAAAATCCTGGGAAAAGTTTCTGCAGCTTTTTCCTCCTCCCTTTTACCAAAGCTTTTTCACGGCAGCGATGCGTGAAGATTTTGAATTTGGTGGAAACCTCGAAGTGGCCTACGCATCCTATTGGGTCACTCAAAGGATTACATCCCTATTGAGGGAATTGCAGAATGAATAAATAGACCGGGCCCTTCCCCTCCGGCACCGGCCACCGCTCGCTTTCCGGAAAATGCTCTTTCCTTCATAACCAGGAAATATTTACCCGAATATATTTTATACCTATCTTGTACCTAAAAAAGGTGCCTAAAAAAGGAAAAAGGCTTTCCGGTCATTGCCGAAAAGCCTAATGATTTCAGGATGGTGGGCGGTGCGGGATTTGAACCCGCGACTTCCACCGTGTGAGGATGGCACT
>CAYTUL010000089.1:0-10530 GCA_964441135.1 uncultured Desulfobacteraceae bacterium
ATCGAAGACAACGCCGCAGATGACATTTTGATGGTGGATCAGGGCTTAAAACGGCCTGATGTAGCGTGAATCACCGGGCGGGCGAGAGGCCCTTTCAAGCCTCTCACCCGACATGTCGTTTTTGGTTATGGTCTGTAACCGAGGGCAGGATCTTCCACCCCGAGGGCCTTTAGCCCGTTGTAATAGGCATCGATGACTTTCTTGACTTGGATGCCTCTGGATTCCTGGGTCTTGATCCATTCCTGCCAAATAGAGGCGGCCAGCTTATCAAGCTTTGCCTTCTCCTCTGGATTCCAGTCGATGAATTTGCCTCCCTCCGCTACAAAGGTTTTCAGGGTGGCATCATAGATGTCCTGGAATCCTTTCGCCGCCTTGAGGGAGTACCGGCCGTTTGCATTCATCTCTTCAAGGATGGCCTTGACATCATCCGGCATTTTATTATAGGTGTCCTTGTTCATGACGATCGAATGGACGGCAGTGCCCAAACGGAGCGGCTCAATAATGTAATGGATGAATTCGTCCCAGTGGAATTCCTTGAGACCAAGTCCCGAGATGAATACGGCTTCCGCAATACCTTTCTGAAGCATCATATAGGCATCCGGCGGCCCCCCGAACACGCCCACTGCACCGACGGCTTTCATAAGCTTTCCCTTGATCGGCCCGCCGCCTATGCATACCTTGAGGCCTTTCAGGTCGGCCATCGAATTGATCGGTTTCGGCGTTAAAAAATCCTCGCCCATGGGGATAAACTGAAAGAGGAGCTTCACGTCGGAAAATTCCTTGTCAAGATACCCCTTATTAAAGACATTGTCGAGCCAGGCCTTGGTAGAAATTTCAGCCGGGCTGTTAAAGAAAGGCATGCTTGGGATGTCCGTCAGAGGAAAGGGTTTTTCAACATCCATGCAGATGACCTCCGAGATATCCGCGACACCCGAGTGCACCACGTCATAGGATTGCGGGATTCCCGCCAGGACGCCGCCGTGCTGGACATCCACTTTGTACCGGCCGCCCGTCTTCGATTCAAATTCCCTGGCCCATTCGTCCAGGCATTTTGATACCGGATTCATGGGCGGCAGCCAGTTGGCAAATATCAATTTTTTAGGCCCTTTCGCCTCTACCCCGGTATATCCGGCGAGAACCAGGCCAAGAGCCGCGATAAGGATCAATGGAATCCATAATCGTCTATTCATATCCTCTTCCTCCCTTCTTTTGCGTTCGTGTTTTCGACCTATGACCCGCCGCCTTTTTAATCACCTCCTCTCTCAAGACACGGCGTCAGGTCTGTTTATCCCTTTTTGAGTCATCATCCGTTTCTTTCCCTCGCGCCCCGGCCGTACCGCTTTCTCAGCTTGGGTTTTTCGATCTTTCCGGTGGCGCTTCTCGGTACGGTGTCAAAGATAAAGGAGCGCGGGCATTTATACCTGGGCAGATTTTCCTGACAGAAGGTTTTTATCTCTTCCTCCGTCAGGCTATCGCCGGATACGGTCTGAATCACGGCCGTCACGATTTCGCCCAGTCGCTCGTCCGGGGTGCCGATCACGGCCACGTCATGGACCTTGGGGTGTTGCTGGATGATATCTTCCACTTCCGCCGGAAAGATGTTCTCCCCCCCGCAGATGACCAGGTCCTTCTTCCGGTCCACGAGAAAAATGAAACCGTCTTCATCCCATTTGGCCAGGTCGCCCGTATAGAGCCAACCGTCGCGAATGGTCCGGGCGGTCAGTTCCGGGTTCCCGTGGTATTCACGCATGATCCCGCTCCCCTTGACGATCAATTCCCCCACCTCACCCGGTTTCACGTCTTTTCCTTCCGGGTCCACGATTCGGGCGTCCCACATGATGGCCGGTCTCCCGATCGCTCCCACCTTTTGCTCGTTTTCGATGCCGAGGTGTACGACCCCGGGTCCTCCGCTCTCACTCAATCCGTAGCTGGTATTAAACTGCATGTGCGGAAAATAGGTCTTCAACCGTTTGACCAGACTCGAAGGAATGGTCTGGGCCCCCATCTGCGTGTAGCGCCAGGAAGTGAGATCGTATTCCTCTATCCGGATTTCCCCCCTGTCCAGGGCTTCAAGAAGGTCTATGGCCCAGGGAACGAGAAGAAAGAGGCAGGATATCCTCTCTTCGGCCATGGCGTTGAGTATGTAATCGGGCCGGATCTTCTCTGTAAGCAAAGCCGCCCTGCCTCCGACAAGAAGGAAACCCAGCAGGTGGCCGATGGCAAGGTGGTAGAGCGGCGGCATCATGAGCAGGCTGTCCCGGTGATCCAGGCGGCTGTTCGTCACCTCGCAGATTGCTGCGCAGAACAGATTGACGTGAGTGACAAGGACGGGCTTCGGGTCCCCCGTGGTGCCGGACGTAAAGTAGAGGGCGCAGGCATCATCGTTTCGCAGGGTTACCACCGGGGAAACCGGGGGGGAGCTTTCGATAAGGTCCTCCATGGTTTCCCCATCTCGGGGATGGTCCTGTGTAATGGGGATGTAGCACTGGATGGTGGGCATCGAAGGGTGAATCGTCTCGATTCTCTCGGCATAGCCCGGGTCATAGATGAAGGCCGCCGGCTCTGCTACCGCGGCGCAGTAAAGAATATCCCTATCCGTAAACCTGAAATTGAGAGGAACGACCCAGGCCCCTGTTTTTAACACGGCGAAATAGGATTCGAGCCAGTTTATGGAATTCCTGCCTATCAGCAGGACGGAACGCCCTCTTCCGATCCCGCGATCAAGAAGAGCGTTGGCAAGACGGTTGGTTCGCTCATGGAACCGGGTCCAACTGATCTCTTTGCGAACCTTTGTAAGCGGCCTGATTTCGATGTAGGCGGTCTCGTCGGGATACAGATGCGCATTTTTTTCCACCAGGTCAACAATATTCACGTTGGTTTCTCCGCCGAAGGTTCGCTTCACCGCAGGAGATCAGGAATCAGGTCGCGGATATCTCCAAGATCTTCGATTCGATGAACAATAGAAAGGATCCTTTCGGCCTTCTCCTTTGAAAGGCCGTGAGGTTCATATTCCACACAATCCCAGTAATGCCTGATGTGCTCTTCCCGGGACAGGGGGTTTCCCGGGAACCCTGGAGCAATGTCCACCTGTTTAAGGTACGAAGTTCCACCCCGGGTGACCACCTGCATATCCAGGGCCGTATGGCCCCGCTTGTCGAGCTCGGGATCGGGCGTGACGCTGATTTTTTTTACAAACTCCCCGACTTCCCCGTCTTTTACCGCAGTTTCCTCGAAATGCCGGAATTTGGAAGCCCCCCGAATCAGGGCGCTCGCCACGCAGTACTGAATGCTGAACTGGGCGTTTACCCTTGGATTCTCTCCCACCCGGAACGGATGCCCCACCAGCTTGTGGGCATAGGGGGGGACACGCACACGGATATGATCGACATCCGCCGGCCCCAGTCCTTCCTCGTCCACCAGGTTGAGGGCGGCCTCGGTGCATCCCTGGGTCAGCCCGCAGCTCGGGTATTTCTTGAAAACCATGTTCTGGAGTTCAAAACGGTCGCCCAACCCGGCCGTTACCTTTTCCGGGTCCACGGCGTCCCTGCCGAACAGGTGAAAATAGCCGTAGACCCCTTCGAGAAAGTTGACCGGCCCGGTGATTCCGGCACGGGCGTACCGGGCGCACATGATCCCGCTCTGGGCGACCCAGCCCTGTATGATTCTCACGGCCAGGGATCCGTCGATATTTGCCTGGAAGCTTCCGCCGCTCCGGTTGAATGCCAGGGCCAGGGCATGCCAAGTCAGGGCGGGATCCATCCGCAGGATCCTGCAGGCGGCCGCGGTGGCCGCAAATACGCTGCAAACCCCGGTGGGATCGAACCCGTTATAGGCGGATTCGGACAGGTTCAGCCGGGACGAAAGCTCGATCCCCAGGGTCAGGGCTGTTAGGAAATCCCGGCCGCTACAGCCTCCCGCTAATTCGGCCGTAGCAAGGGCGGCGGGGACGGCGGACGATCCGATGTGAACCCCGGGCGCCATGGAGTCGCAGAAGTCCAGGGCCCGGGCCATGACGCCGTTTACAAGGGCCGCGTTCTGGGCAGGCAGCAATCCCCCGTGAATCAGGATCGTGGCTTCTTCCCGTCCTCCGGTTTCCCCGTAGAAATTGACTAATTTCCCGCAGCCTTCCGCCGATGATCCGGCGATGGTCGTACCCAGGTCCCTTATGATCAAGTTTTTAACGGTCTCCAGAGGTTCCGGGGGGAGCTTCCCATAACTCGTCCCGGTCAAATAGTCGACGAGTTTCTTTTCAGTGTCCAAAGCATTCCTCCATCCGGGATCGGTCATCCGAACAGATCTTATGGTTGTAGGGCAATGCCCGAAGATAGAAATCCGGTACCATAATTCTTTTCAAAAGGATATCTATCTGCAACGGGCAAATGAACAAATATTGGGTAACGTTCAAGCGTGTCGGCTCATCTTGATCTCCGGGCATGTCCCTCTTTTCAAACAATATCTATTTCGCTCGTTGCCAGCCGTCTGATTTTTAAGGGTTTAAGAAAGATTTTCTCGATGATAACGGGACATTCTACAAAGGTTTGTAGGCGTAAACCCTTAAAAATCAGACGACGACGATGTTCGGGTGGAACTCTTTCTCAGATATTGTTTGAAAAGAGGGGCATGCCCTTCGATATAAGAATATCCTACATCATCACTTTTGAACGTTACCAGATATTTCAAGACCGACCAGTCGGTTTATAACATGCCCGCCCGCCCTGTCTTTGTCAAGAAAAAAGTATGAAAGGGATCCTCTTGAAAAAGCTTGACTGAACGCAGCCCATACTCTATGTTAAACCGACTGGTCGGTTTTTAAGAAACAGCCCTTCCGTCAACGGATGATCCATCCCCGCGGGCGGGTAGAACATGAATCGGCCATTCTTTTTTGATTCCTCAAGAGGAGCGGTAGTGTCCGTTGTTTGTTGTCCGTTGTCTGCAATCAGGACTAAAATGGCTACTTTTTCAGTTAGTTGTGATGATTTACAGTTCAAACAGCCTTGTTACATAACGTATTTAAATCAATTATACAACGGACCACTGACAACAGACAACGGACACTACCAGAGGACTGGATAATGGGAAAAAAGGGAAAAAAGAGGATCCTCATGGGAAAACTGGGCCTCGACGCGCATGATAACGGCATGGTTATCGTGGCCAAGTGGCTTTCGGACGCCGGTTATGAAGTCGTATACCTGGGCTTCTACAATTTCCCCGAGCATCTTATTGAGGTGGCTCTTCAGGAAGACGTGGACGCCATCGGGGTCAGTTTTTTAGGGGGTGAGCACCTCTACTATACCCGTAAGTTGATGCAACTGATGAAGGAGAAGGAGATCAGGGATATCAAACTTATCATGGGCGGCGTCATCCCGCCGGAGGACGTCGAGGAGCTCAAGAGGCTCGGCGTGGCCGAGGTCTTTACCCCGGGCACGATGCGGGAGACGATCATCGACAAGATCGGGGAGCTTCTCAAGGAAGGTGATGACGCAAATCCCGGGTCGTGAAACCTGAACCAAAGGGAGATCATGGATATGGGTGCGAAGGATAAAAGGGAGATACAGAGCTCCTATCTGGAGGGGGAACGGGTACCTCATTTCAAGAGCCTTTCCGGTGTGGAATATAAGGAGGTATATACGGCCGAGGATTTTTCGGGCACGCGGGAACCCCCTGGGGTTTATCCCTTCACCCGCGGTATCCATAAGACCATGTACCGCGGCAGGCTCTGGACGCGGCGGCAGCAGAGCGGATACCGTTCAGCCCGGGAGAGCAATGAACGCATCAAGTATCTGCTGTCCGTGGGTCAGACCGGGATCAACATGGACCCCGACCTGCCCACCCATCTGGCCCTGGATCCCGACAATCCTCTGGCCCGGGGGGATGTGGGACTTCAGGGTTCCTCCCTGGTCACCTACGAGGACATGGCGGACCTCTACCGGGATATCCCGCTGGATGAGGTCAGCAATACGATGATAGTGGAAGCCCCCACGTCATCGGTGATTATCTCACAATATCTGCTTCTTGCCAGGGAGCGGGGCATCCCCTGGGAAAAACTGATCGGGACGATTATGAACTGCCCCCTCACCCAGCTTGTGGGACCCACCTATCAGTCCATTACGACCTTTTTTTCCGTCGAACACGCCGTCAAGATGGCCCTGGATGTCATGGAATTCATGGCCAAACGGGCACCCAAGTGGAACATCGTCAACATCAACGGCTACAACATACGGGAGACCGGTGTGGACGCGATACAGGAAGCCGCCTTCGCCATTTCCATCGCCCAGGAGTATTGCCGCGGGCTCATCCGGAGGGGGATGGACATTGACGAGTTCGCGCCGCGTATCGGCTTTTTCAGTTGCGTGCATATGGATTTTTTTGAGGAGATCGCCAAGCTGCGGGCCATGAGGCGCATCTGGGCACGCATCATGAAAGAGCAATTCGGGGCCGCAAATGAGAAAAGCATGCTCTTTCGAACGGCATGCCAGACGGCTGCCCTGCCCCTTACGGCCCAGGAACCCTTGAACAATATCGTCCGGGCCGGGATTCAAAGCCTTGCCGCCGTTCTGGGAGGGGTCCAGTCCCTGCACACGACCGGGTATGACGAGGCCTTTTCACTTCCGACAGAAGAGAGTCACAAATTATCCATTCGAACCCAGCAGGTCATCGCCTATGAGACCGGCGTCGTGAAATCCGTGGATCCCCTTGGCGGGTCCTATCTGGTTGAACGGCTGACCGATGATCTGGAGGAACAGATCTGGGATCTTCTCGCCGTCATCGAGGAGAGGGGCGGTTTCCTGCAATGCTTCCTGGACCGGTGGGTGGAGGCCAGGATTACCGAAAAGAGGCACCAGCTCGGCGAGAATGTGGACTCGGGTCAACAACCCATGGTGGGCGTTAACCTGTTCCGGGACGACAGGGATTCAGCGGACATAGCCATTTTCAAGCACAGCGATGAGTGGCAGAGGAGAAGAATCCGGGAGATAGAGGATTATAAAAAGGCCCGGAACCAGGAATCCGTAAGTCTCGCCGTGGACATCCTGGAGGATCATATGAAGAAAAATTGGGAAGAGAACTGCATAGAGCCGATCATGAAGGCGGTGGAGGCCCGGTGCACCCTGGGCGAGATCATGGATGCCGTACGAAGGGCGATCGATTTCAAGAGACCGGGTATGTGAGATAAAAAATCGGAACCATGGAAAGGAGCACACGGTGTACAATCCGAAAACCGCCATGAATAAAGGGATGAAGAAACAGGAAAAGATAGGAAACGCCGCGGCGAAGGTCTTTAATAAAAAGGGGTACCTGGAGACCAATATCGATGATATCGCCGCCGCCGCCAAGCTGAGCAAGGGAGGGATCTATCACTATTTTTCGAGCAAGGATGAGATCCTTTTCTTTATCCTGGACAGCTATATGGATATCGTGCTGGAGGACCTGGAGTCCCGGGTCCGGACCTTCCGGGACAGCTCCTCCAAAATACGGTTTATCATAGAGCGTCATATCGATCTTTACACGAATTACATGGCCCAGGCCAAAATCCTGCTCCACGACGCCCACTGTCTGTCACCGAAGCATTTCAAGGCCATAAACATAAAGGAGAGGGAATATTACCGGATCGTCACCAATGTGCTTGCGGAATTCTTTGAAGGGTCACCGGATATCCGGATGGAGGAGCTGAAAACCATGGCGTTCCTCCTGTTCGGCATGTGTAACTGGACCTCTCACTGGTACGATCCTAAGGGGCCGATCAATCCCGAGGAGCTCTCCGGCATCATCTGGACCGTTTTCCTCAAGGGGATCACGGAAAGAAAGAAAACAGTGAAGTAGGGGCAGGCGGGGACGCCTTTCATGTACCATCTGGAACGTTACCCCCAGGAGAATCACGGAGCGGAGGAGAGGGGGATAACCGGTAGATACAGGTGCGACCTGCCGAAGTGAATGTGATGGGTCACCGTGCGCATGAAGGGCATCAGGTAGACGCCCCAGATTCCCTGCGTGCACAGGAGGTCGTCCTGATTCCGGATGATCAGTTCCATGGAGTGCCCCTTCCGGAATAGGTTTGCGGTCGGCATCATGGCCACGGCGTACTCGAGGGGCTCCCCCGGGGGAACAGGCACCGGCTCTTTTCTCGGATGGATGGGTTGATAGGGTTTTGACTTGCTTTCGTCGAGGGCCCTGCAGGCGGCCTTGAGGTACCCCTGGCTTACCAGTTGCTTGCCGCCGTCGGGAGCCACATCCACCAGATCGGCTATCCAGTTTGTATCATCCTGGTCGATGGAGGCCTCCAGGTACAGGGCAAGGGGTCCGGTAATCTCCAGGTCCTCCTTCAGGGGGCCCGTACTGTACCTAAGGCAATAGATGGTCGGGTCCTTGTAGGGCGCCGGCTGGGTGAAGGCGTCGGGGTCGGCCTTTCCCGGAGGTTCCGCGGATAGCCCGCCCTTGGGATGCAGGTAGAACCGGGTCCATTCGGTCCTCGACAGGGGCCATTCCTCCTCGAATCTCCACTTGTTTACCCCCATGACGAACATCTTGATCGGCGGTTCCTCTAAGATGCCCGTGTCTATTCCCTTGAGCCAGTAGTCGTGCCACCTCACGGTCTCGTCGGCGTACTGGACAAAGGGCCTGTCCGGAGAGCCAGGGGGCATCAGCATCAGCTTTTTCTTGTCCTTCGGCGTGCTTATGCTTTCCCATGACTCGAAGGTAGTCCACACGTAGAGCCGCCAGGACCAGGTGCAAGACAGGTAGGTAGGGATCGTGACTTTATGGACGGGCAACGCGGACATGGGATTTCCCGATGATTCCCCGGTGAGGATGCCGGGGAGAAAATGCAGGAACAGCGAATCAAACGTAAAGGGGTCCCTTTTCGGGTACCTTAGCAGCGAATAGAACTTGGTGTTGTACTTTATGTCCGGGTGGTTCAGCAGCTCTTTCAGCTTGGCCTCGAAAACCTCCTTCGGGAGACCCAGCATATGGGCCGGTGGCGGGTCGTTATCCGGGGCCACCCCGCTGTCGTTCCCGTGCCTCCCCGATAGTATGTTGAAGAAAAGACAATCATAGATGCCGTGAAAGAAATCCCCGCTGCCGGCGACGTTTTCAAAGGGATTGATGGCCTTCAGGTTGGGGTGCGCGGCCAGGGTCGCCGTGAGTAGCTGCTTGCCAGCGTAATCACACGCGCCCATCATGCCGACATTCCCATTGCACCAGCTCTGCTTGACGATCCAGTCTATGATGTCGTAGATGTCATCCGGTGCTTCACCCATGTAGTTGGGGGATATCCCTTCCGAATTGCCCTTCCCCCTGGGCTCCGGAATCACGTGCACGTATCCCCGCTTCACCACGAAGTTGATGTTCCCGGCTTCCAGATACCCGTCCCAGAAGGGAGTGTCCGGATTGTAGGCCTGTTTCGGCATCCACCGGGCCGCTTCCTGGGCGTCTTTCCCGTGGGGACCATAGGAAAGAATCACCGGGAATTTCTGCTCCCCGTCCACATCGGGGCGGTATACATCCACGGCCAGGCATACGCCGTCCCTCATGGGGACCATGATATCCTTCTCCGCCTTCAGTTCATAGACCGGCTTGGAGCCTTCCTCTTTCACGATCTGGGGATAGCCGTCGAAATAGACGCCTTTGACATCCGAGCCATAGAGGACAGTCTCTCCTACCGGATCCAGGCCCTTAATGGTGACCCTGTACTCGTCACCGGAAAAGATATGCTGTTTTAACCCTTTTTCCATATTTTACGACCTCCCTCTTCCATGGATCCTGTTGGTCCGATTCAAGGATTGCAATATTCCCTATTCACACCCCTGTCAAGAACTATTTAGGCGCATACATTTAGGCTGGATGTGAATCTTGTCCCGGAAATGCAGAATTCAAAGGCAAGTAGGCATACAATCGCTTCGCTATTCTATTTACCTTTGTGGACTGCAATTTGCCTCGCGCCTTACGCCCCATTCATACGCCGCAGGTTGAGCTTGCGAAATCCCGCCGCCTATGCGCGGGAGAGGAGCGATCGAAGGCAACGCCGCTCCATAGATCCCGGCTTGACGGGGAGATGACATCTTGATGGTGGATCAGGGATAATTCTTTGAGTTGCCAAACATGTGCTTCAAAGAATATAATGCGGATATCTCAAATAGATATTCGGCACTCCTTATTGAGGCAACACATAATACTGAACGAATAAAAACATTGGATTGGTTAACCATGTATAGTAAATGGGAGAATATTGAAAATGGAAACAAGGGCAGAGTATAGCTTCGAAATACCTCCGGATGCAATACCGGATGACTGGATCACGGATATCATTGAGGCCGAGGTTGTTGTTGTCGGTGCGGGAACAGCGGGTCTGGTCTGTGCAAATTCGGCAGTTGAGAATGGATTAAAGGTGATATTGATATCCGCCAGTTCCGGTCCGGTAGCGCGGGGTGGATCTACGCACGCCATAAACAGCAAGCTAACGCGTGAACTCGGGATCGATTATGATGTAGCCAGAAATTTCAAGCAGGAAATGGATAGGGCCGGAGGCAGGATAGACCA
>CAYTUL010000090.1:0-10512 GCA_964441135.1 uncultured Desulfobacteraceae bacterium
ACACGCCAGGTCGCCCTTCGGATATCCCCCGTGCAATGCATCCAGTAGGGGTAGGCCTTTGTAGGAGAGGGCGCGCCGATATGAAAATGAATGTTGCGGGCATGGGAATGTTCGATTAACCGGCGGTAGAGGAGGCTGGGGCATTGATGCATTCCGACGATTGCATGTGGATGGACTCCGGTGTGGATGGCCGGGAAATCGTAGATACCATCGCCTAATTTTACAACCATCATCTCTAAAAATCTCTGGAGCGCGGCCGCTTCATGGCCTCCTTCGATCTTTCTGATGCGGCAATTTTCGATCGTCAGACAGATAGGCTCCTTGAAATAGGGCGGAATGCCGATATAACGGGACCACCAGCTTAACATGCAATCGAAAACGACGGTGCCCGAGGTATCCGTGATATTAATGGGAGGAATCACCCATTCCGGCCAGGGTCGGTACCCGCCCGCCTCAAACCGCCGTGTTGTATAAAGGGGGAACAGTGGATGATCGGATGGGGCCACCTTCCCCTCGAGATGGGTTCCGTTGTCATCCGTCAATTGCCAGGAAACGCCTTCTTTAAAGGGAACGGAGGCCTGGTAGCGTATTTCACTGACGAGTTCATGGGGAGTCCGGGCCCAGGCCGTGCAAAGAAGGGGCGCTGTGGTTGCAAAATTTCGGACCATAATAAAATCCGGTTTCTTACCGGAGTAGAGATCCTTAAATTCCACTATTTCTTCGGTCACCAGATCGAAAGAATGATTAATCAACACATCACAACTCTTCAGGGCTGCCTTGACGATGGGTGGTACCCGCCAGGCATGGAGTTTGGCAGGTTCGTCGATCCAGAGGATCGACGCGTTGGCCCCGCGATTCTGGACAGCGGCCTGAATCCATGAAATAGCCTGTTCGTCAACAAGGTTATCACCCCCATAAAGGCCGTCGATCTGGGCCAGAATGAGCACCTCCTGCCCCGCCTGGATCTGTGCGCATTGATCCAGCATGTCGTCGATGGCTACGGCCGCGCCTTGCGGTATGCCCTGCATCGTTGTCATCATGATCCTCCTTTTGTCAAAGACGAATATTCAAACGAATTGGATATCTTCAGATAGACTTACATCTTTAACCTGCCGGTTTGGTTCGGCTTTTTTTATTTTCAGGATGTAATTGGATATAAAGATTTGTCCGATGTTGAGGGATAGCCTGAGTATCACTACAAAAGACCTTCAATATCGATAGTAATTCCATCTTTTGTTTTTATGTAATAGATGAATTTCGCATCAATTTTTTCTTGAAGAGCCATTTTTGATTTATATGTTTCTGGCTTTATGCTTACCGGTTGATTGCCGATGTAACCATCGATTCCTTTCGATTCTTCTTTAGGATTCGCTAATGAGTAATTCGTTTTCATTATATTTGCTACTTTACTCAAAATCGCTTCTTGGAATTTTAGACCGATGAATGTCTTAATGATGACCAAATCTTTCACCCAATCGGATACCATTTTATCATCGATAATATTTATCACAGATCTGAAGTTTTCTATCATTTCCATGACTTTATTCGTAGCCTTTTGAATAGCGTCCGGATGCCTCCTTAAGTACCACTCTTCCCATTCTTTAATTGATTGACCAGAAAACTCTTGGATTAACTCAGTCACTTGGCCTACGACAGAAGGACGAGTTCCTTGCGCGTTAGAATTGGCGAGGTTGAGAAGTTGAGTTGAATATTTTGGAAAGTTAAATCTTTCAGTTCCGAGTAAATCTTTGATTTCATTAAAAGGGATTCTAATTCGAGTCTTCATGAACAACCTTTTCTTTCTGAAATTTTTCAAATTTTGATCTGTATTTAAATGGAAATTCCTGATCGATTTCAGCAAAACCTTCCTTAAGTAGATGCACGTTAATAAAAGTTCTATTCTTCATATATACATATGCCATGAGGTTATTTTTTTTATCATATTTTGACTCATCGAATCTCAGATAAATTTGGCGACGTAATATTTTTTTTATAAGAAATTGTTTTGCTTTATCAAAGTCTCTCAATTTTGGTTTTACGCCTATCAACCTAATCACTAAATCATTATTCAGTCTGATCAGATTTGTATCAACTATTTCTTTTACAATGTAATATTTCTCCCTTTTGACACCATTCTTTCCATCCGAAACATTGACTTTTGAACCAAATTTCAATTTATTCGGATCAATTTTTTTATCAAAATCAACAGGATCGATGAAAATATATCTCAATTTTCTAATCTCGGAGCCCCAGTCAATTGAAGGGAGTTCTTGATTTTGAAATTGTATTTCGAATTCATTAAAAAGATCATTCTGTTCAAGGTTAAGTTTTTTTTCAATATGTAGGGAAAAATCATTATTGATTTCGTAACCTATAGAATTTCTTTGAGTTATAATCGCGGCAAGAGAAGTGGTTCCGCTTCCTAAAAATGGATCCAGCACGGTTTCACCAACAAATGTGAACATTTCTATTGCGCGTTTCGGCAATTCGACGGGGAACATGGCAATATGACCATCCTGTCTTGCCCCATTAAAATACCAATGCCCAAAAAAATATTCTTTCCATTTTTCTTTTGAAATCCTTGATTTTTCTTTTATTTCTTTAGTTACCTTGGGCGGATTACCGTGCTTTTTAAATATAAGTATGAATTCATAGTCAATCTCTACAATTCCATTTCTCGGGAATGGATATGAACCCATTACTGTGGCACCACCTGTTGTATTCATAGTGGTTTTCTTTTGCCACATGATGGATCCCATATAATCAAAACCAATGGATTCACAAAATTTTATTATTTCCGTTCTGATCGGGATGACTTTATAGCGTCCATAATATACAGCTCTCGCAAATTGATCACCTATATTCACAAGCATCCTGCAACCAGGATGAAGAACTCTGTAACACTCATTCCAAACAAGGTTTAAATTATTGATATACTCTTCATAAGAATGATTGAATCCGATCTGATCTTCAGAACCATAATCCTTTAATTGCCAATAGGGAGGCGAAGTGACTACAAGATGGACAGATGAGTCCTTGAGTTCAACCATTTTTCTTGAATCGCCAAATATACAGGTATGATATGTTTTCATCTAACGAACAATCCGATTAGTGTAAGGGATTTTGTATTGTACTTCAGTTTAACAGTCAACTTACTTCTACTTTTTATTTCATGCGGATTATTAAAAGAGACTCTTTTCAACAACAGTGTTGGCAACAGATTTGTTGGTGTTAAAGGCAAAATAAAGACCAATATCCACCTTTTTCTCAATCTAAGTTAAATTTCTGTTCAAAAGTGAACATAAAATGGCCGGATTAAGTCCGGCATGTCATCCCATGTTTTACCAAACAGGATTCTCCCGTTTTTCTTTTTGGCGCGCTTTTTACCGTCCGGTCCCCAACCACCCCACTGTTTGAAGAAAAAGGATATACAATGATTCTCACATTGCCGTTTGATATTTTTTACCCATTCCGGTTTCATACGGCGGGCTTTTGGGCCGGACTCTCCGCCTACAATAACCCAATCGATTTTTTCCAGATAAAGGTTTCCGAGATCTTCAAGTAGGGGCTCGATTGAAAGAAATCGGACCCCAGCGTCAATTTGTTGCAACTGAAGTATACGTGGTATCCCGTGTCTCTTATTTTCAACGGTTACCCCTATCCATACGTTTAAAGGAGCCTTTTGCTTTTTTAAAAAATGCACCATTCTTTCCGCACGTTTTGTTAAAATCTGAAACGTATGATGAGGGCACTTCTCCATTACTTCAAAGACCTTAAGAACATAGTCTTCGGGTATATCCTCATGAAAAAGATCACTCATGGAGTTCACAAAATAAATTGTTGCTTTCTTGCGATTTAAAGGTTCATATAAACGGCCCGGTTGGAGGGTGAGAGTAAATCCCTTTTCATAACCCCTTACACCCATAGCCTTAAGGCGACGAGCCATGACTTCGGCATAGCAATTCCAGCAACCCGGGGAGATCTTTGTGCAGCCGGTTGTCGGATTCCAGGTTCGTTCGGTCCATTCTATAGATGTCTTTGTACTCATTATTTTAGCTTTTTTAAATGATCGCCTTTTTGAAAGTGAACTGCATTGACAGATATTATCTTCATGCATTTTAAAACCTTAGTATATTATTCTATTATAATAAAATTCTTGAAAAATATTCACTATATTCTTCACTTATGACCCTAAATATGCTGTTTTTCCAATTTTTAGTGAATTTTGTAATACTAAATTCTTATTTAAGCCATTATATCAATATGTTATGGTAATTACACCATTTTGTTCGAGATTTGGGAACTTTTTTCTTGATTTTAGTTTTGTGAATTGATATAGTTCAAATGATTATATTTTAAGGCTATAGAAAAATGAGAGTCGTTGGTGTAGAAAAAATGTATAACTTCATTAATAAACATGCTGATGCAGGTAATTGGCTTAAAGCATGGCTTGCTGAGACAAGAAATGCCGACTGGCATTGTACTCAGGATATAAAGGACAGATACAGTTCTGCAAGCTTCATAGAGAATAACATGGTTATATTTAACGTTAAAGGGAACAAATATAGATTAGAAGTACAAGTTGCCTATAATACGAAATTAGTAGCTATTAAACGCATCGGAACTCATACTGAATATGATAAATGGAAAAAAGAATGAGGAGGGCAACATGGAACTAAAAATAATTAAAAACCAGACTGAATATAAGGAGGCACTTATTGAGACTGAACATCTGATTTCTCTTGATCCAAAACCTGGCACACCAGAAGCTGAACATTTGGATGTTCTCTCGCTACTTGTAGAAAAATATGAAAAGGATCAGTTTCCAATAGAAACTCCTGACCCCATTGAGGCGATACGTTTTCGGATGGAAGAGCAGAACCTAATACAGAGAGACTTAATCCCTTATATAGGTAGCAAAAGTAAAGTATCTGAAATATTATCGGGCAAACGATCTTTAACTGTTCCGATGATACGGGCGTTACACGAAGGATTAGAAATTCCTTTAGAGGTCTTGCTTCAGAAAAGTAAAAATGGAATAGAGAGATATCCCTCAATTGAATATGACAAGTTTCCGTTTCGTGAAATGATTAAAAGAGGGTGGATTATGGCCAAGACAAAGGAAATACTAGACAATCCAGAGGAGATTATTAAAGCCTTTTTTAAACCATTAGGAGGAACTGATGAGATTACTGTGTTCTGTCGCCGAACACTCGTTGAACGCACAGGAAGAGATATGGACAAGCATGCGCTACTCGTATGGACAGCTCGAGTGATTATGGTAGCCAATGATCTTGGTATATCTATTCCCTTCAAGATCAAGACTATTACGAATGATTTTATGATAGAAATTGCTCGACTGAGCCGATCTGAAGATGGCCCCTTATTAGCAAAAAAATTACTTGAAGAACATGGGATAGCTTTAATAGTTGAACCTCATTTGCCGAGGACTTCACTCGATGGTGGATCAATGCTAACTCCAAATGGTATGCCTGTAATAGGAATGACGCTTCGATACGATAGAATTGATAATTTTTGGTTTACCCTTATGCATGAATTAGTTCACATCGCAAAGCATATTAAGAACATCAATGATGCGTTTATCGATGACCTTGACTCTGAATCTGGTAAAGACCCTAGAGAAAGAGAAGCTGATAGAATTGCTGGAGAAATATTCATCCCCCGCAGAATCTGGAAAAGAACCGATGCATATAGGCAACGTACAGTAGAAGCTGTTTTAAAACTTTCGGACCAATTAAAAATACACCCAGCTATTGTTGCTGGCCGCATCCGTCATGATGCAAAAAACTATAATATTCTTCATCAACTGGTGGGTAGAGGGAAAGTCAGGAAGCTTTTTTCAGAAATAAACTGGTCTTAGGCAATACTATGTTCACCAATAGACATTATATACCAATTTTAAAAGGAAAAACAGGAGAATTCCAGGCTCTCTCCCATCTTAAACCTTCAATAAAAAAGCGTTTGACCCCTTTAATTGATATTCCAAGGCGTGATCTTGATCCTTCAAACCAAAAGCCAAAAGGAACTTTAGAATCACACCTTTGTAAAAAAATAAAATTACTTGTTGGTAATTGGGGTGGAAAGGCTCCGATCTTTGTAGATTTTTATGATATTTATCCAGAGTATAGAACTTCCACTGGAGAACACTATGTGGAATATTTTTTCAATAAATTAAAAGAGATCAAATTTCGAGCAATCCCAACAACTGGAATGGACAGAGATGATGATTACCAAGAGTCAGTAAACAAAATCATGAATCATAACAATTGTGAAATCTGCATTAGATTATTAGATGATGATATCGACTCTCCTATTGGAACTTCCCATGCGCTTAAAAATCTTTTAAAAAAGCTAAAAGTTACTGAAAAAAATACCCATTTGTTATTGGATTTCCGAGATATTTCTAATGATGATGAACAAGAGAAAGCTAATATAGCAATACTTTTTCTTCGCTACATACCTAATATTAAAGACTGGAAATCAATTATTGTTTCGGCCTCAGGGTTCCCACAAACTCTTGGATGCGTCAGTCCTCGCTCAAAGAAAAAAATCCCTAGAACGGAATTAAAATTAAGACATTCTTTATTGAATAAGATGACAAATATTCCACGAATACCCATTTTTAGCGATTATGGTATCTGTCACCCTGACACTTTAGATTTTAATCCTAGAACCCATAAAAGAAGCGCCGCTATTCGTTATACTATTGAGGATGATTGGCTCATAATAAAGGGGATGAATTTGGAAAAAGAGCCTGGTCCTAAGCAATTCTGTAAATTAGCGAAGGAGCTATATTCACACGCTGATTATTATGGCCCTAGTTTCAGTCATGGGGATAAGTTCATTGAAGACTGTGCAAACAACATCCGTAAATCAGGAAACCTAACAACTTGGAGAATGGTTGGAACAAGCCATCATCTTACATTGGTTGTGGAACAACTCGCCAACCCTGCCTTGTCTTTAGTTTAAATCTTATGACCGAGCATAATTCATCAATAGACAGACATTCAACTAAACGGTTCCACAATACGGCTCTTGGTTTGCTTACAATACCTTGATGCAAATGTCGTTCTCTTAAAATTTCTAGAGCCTCATCCCGCCAAAGAAGCTGAACGATTGATGTGGGATCAAGGGATGGATTTCTTAAGCTTCGACGGATTTGAACTAATTCCACTCTCCCTTCATTATTATTGGCTTGTAATATCCCACACCAAGATGGAATCATTCTTTTAACATTTTCCAAATGATCATAATTAACAACGAAAGTTATGGATTCTAATGTTCGACAATAAATCTTTAATTGATTAGGCAATCTTTTCAGCGTATCTTGTTCACTTTTTATCTCATAGCCATGTATATATCCATTTACTACTGCTAAGTCGACTCGAACTTCTCCGCAACAAAGCCCAAGTTCCTCAATAATTAAGGTTCCTTCATCAAGACAACTCTTTTTTTCAAGTTTTTTCAATAGAGCTTTACGAATATCAATATCTTTCATTATGGGCATCCCATATAATTCAATGATATTTATTCGACATAGCGGATATTATTTAACAGATCTTAATGAATATAACAACTTACTTTTAAATGAATATAGCTATATGTCTGAGTTTAAATCTTATAGCTTTATGTATTACGGAGTTCTACTACTGGATTTTTGGTATTTTGCTTGTTTATTCGATACCTATCCAGAAACCCGATCCATTGTACATTGACATTGATGGACCCGAAATCCTCCTCCACCCTTCCCTTGATAATGTAGGGCCGGGAGGCGTTGAGGATGTGGCAGTAGCGGTCATAGACCTTTGGGAAAAGGACGGTTTCATAGATCCCCGTGGTATCTTCAAAAGAGATGAATTTCATGGGATCACCCTTCCTTGTCCGCACGGTCTTGCCCGTGACCAGCCAGCCGGCCATGGTGACCCGCCTGCCCACGTTTTGCCTCAAGTCCTTTGCCTGAATATGTTCCATACCCCTCAGGATATCCCCATAGAGGTCCAGGGGATGGGCCGAAAGGATAAATCCCAGGGTCTCGGTTTCGTGCTTGAGCATGAGGCGCTCCGGATAATGGCCCGGGTTGTCGGCCCGGCAGGTTATGGGTGCAGGCCTTTGATCGCGATCAAAGAGACCGGGACTCTTCTCCTCCTCTCTCTTTCCGAAGAACTGGAGGGCCTTCCATACCAGGCCCGGCCTGGCCATGCCCTGACTTATACCGTCAAAGCAGCCCGCCTTGATAAGGACCCTCGCGTCCTGGAGATGGACATGAGGAACCGTTCGGTTCAGAAAATCCTCAAGGGATGTGAACGGGCCATTCTTTTCTCGCTCACGAATGATGGCCCCTTCGGCCTCATGGGAGAGATCTTTCAATTGCATGAAACCTATGCATATGGTTCTTTTTTCCCCCGTGTATTTTATCTCGCTGAGGTTGATATCCGGGGATAAAATCCTGAGCCCCATGCGCCTCGCTTCGGATATGTACCCGAAAGTGGAGTAATAACCGCCCCCGTTGGAGATGACCGAGGCCATGAACTCCGCGGGATAGTGGGCCCTCAGATAAGCGGATTTGTAGGCCACCAGGGTGTAGCTGGCGGAATGGGGCTTGCAGAAACTGTAGCCGTCAAAGCCCATCATCATCTGCCATACATCCTCGATCACCTCCATGGATACGCCCTTCTCCGAAGCCCCCTTGATGAATCTTGCGTGAAAGTCCCGGAGCTACTTTTCCCTGTGCTTCTTGCTGACCACCTTCCGCAGGGTATCCGCCTCCGAAGGATCAAAACCGGCCATGTGTATGGCGGCCTGGCTCAATTGCTCCTGAAAGACCATGACTCCCAGGGTCTCTTCCAGGACCGGATTCAAAAAGGGGTGGGGGGAGCTCCAGGGCCGGCCGTGGAGCCTGGAAACCCAGGTCCTTATGCTCTGGTTTGAGGCGGGCCTGATGATTGAAGTGACCACCACGTTGAGGTGAAAGTGGTCCAGCTTGAGGTAATCCTCAAAGGTGAACCCCCTTGCTACCTTGGTAAGGACCTGCCTCGTGGCCGGACTCTCAAAATAGAACACGCCGAATGTATCACCGCGAAAAAAGATCTCCACGGTCTCCGGGTCATGGATGGGGTTCCAGTCCGCGTAATCCATGCGGCGGCCGTAATTTTTTTCCACAAGGGCCAGGGCGTCCCGTATGACCGCGAGGCTCCGGTTGCCTAAGATATCTATTTTTACCAGACCCGCCTCTTCCACCGAGTCCTTTTCCCACTGAAGCACTTGGGCCCCGTTGGCCGATATTTCCACCGGGCAGTAACGCCGTATCTCATCCGGCACGATCACCAGGCCTCCGCAATGGACGGAGAGATGATTGAGATGGTCCTCGATCTGGACCGCGGCCTCAAGGATCTCATCCCAGGGTTTGGTAAACTCGATCCCCCTCATCTTGGGATGACGCGCAAGCTCCTTCCAGACCTTTTTCAGGCGCCAGCCGAACCCGATCCTCCCGGTGACCCGGCCGATCTCCTTTTCCGTCAGCCCGTATACCTTTGCCACCTCCCTTACGGCGGACCGGGCGCTGTATGTGTTATGGTTGGCCACCATGGCCGCCTTTCGGTTTCCATGCCTGGCAAAGATATAATCAATCACCTGCTCCCGCTCATCCCAGGCGAAGTCCACATCAATATCAGGTGGGTCTACCCTGCCGGGATTCAGGAATCGCTCGAAAAAGAGATTATGCCGGATAGGATCCACATGGGTGATACCCAGGGCATAGGACACAATGGATGCCGCGGCACTTCCCCTGCCGCATGATCGTTGCGCTTTCCGGGTGATGTCGGCCACTACTAAGAAATAGTGGGCGAAATTCTTCTCCCGGATGATTCGCATTTCGTGCTCCACCCGGTCCATGACCGTGTTTGTAATCTCTCCATATCGTCTCCGGCACCCCTCCATGGTCAGCCGGTACAGGCGGTCAAAGGCCTCCCCGTCGGTCATCTTCCTGAAAGCCGGGAATATGACCCCGCTGAAATCCCAGTCCGTAAGGCACCTGTCCGCCACCTTGAGGCTGTTGAATATGGCATGGGGGGCGTGGGGAAACTGGTCGATCATGTCCCGGGCGGAATTAAGGAAATTGTGATCCCTGCAGGTGTCTTCCGGTGTAAGGCGGGACAGTTTGCTGTTCAGGGCCACGGCCCTTAGTATCCGGTGGAGCCGGAACTGGTCTTCGCGGATCAGGTAGACCCTGTTGGTGGCAAGGGGCGGAATCCCGCTCGCCCGGGAAAAGGCCAGGCACGGATGCATATTATATCCGGGCGACATCTCCACATAGAGATCTTCTTTACAGTCCCTTTTCAGGGCCTTGAGCAGCCCGAAATCATCGGAAAGGACAATGAGTCCTTCGCGCCTTTCCCTGAGGGCCTTGATCAGGTCGAAACCCTCGTGGCAGTTCCGGTCCGAGATGATCCCGCAGAGATTCGCGTATCCTTCCCGGCTTTGAACCAGCAGGAC
>CAYTUL010000091.1:0-10424 GCA_964441135.1 uncultured Desulfobacteraceae bacterium
GGGCGCAATCCCCCACAGCGAAAACGTTCTTTGCTCCTGTCCTCATATAGGAATCCACCCACACGGATCCCCCTTGGGTCAACATCAATCCTGCCTTTTCCGCCAGTTCAGTGTTTGGTTTTCCACCGATGCCCACAATGACGATATCCGCGGGCAGGGAAGAGCCGTCCTCCAGTACTACCGACTTCACCCCGTTTTGCCCTGTGATTGACACAGCACGCTTGCCCGTATGGACCTGGACACCGGCACCGGTCAGTTCCTCTGTTACGGTGTCGCAGAACTCATCATCAAAGGCCAGACTGAGCAGTTTGGGCATCATCTCTACAATGTGGATCTCGGCATCCGAGTTTCGTGCCAGCTCATCTGCGAATTCCGCTCCTATGAAACCACCCCCTAATATGACCGCCTTCTTTGCCGCTCTTGCCCTTTCTTTGAGGGCGGTCATGGCGGAAAGGCTTTTCTCAATGGCATACACACCGGTCTGCTCGATGCCGTTTATAGGTGGCAAAACCGGCCTGCTGCCCGTGGCTAATACAAGTCGATCATAGCTTACCTCTTTTCCGGAACCGAGAGTAAGCCTTCTTGCCATCGTATCCAGTGAAACGGCCTTGTCCACGACGATCTCGACGCCGGCATTCTCAAGGGGTTTATTGCCCATAATGTTCTCTGAAGGATCCGACATTGTATGGATCATATAGGGGATGGCACAGGGGATAACTCCATCTCCGATTTCCTTGATGATACACATCGATTTTTCCGGATAGACGCTTTTTGCGGTTAGGGCCGTGATGATCCCGGCCGGTCCGCCGCCTACAATAATCAAGTCGTAATTCATAAGAAACTCCTTTCTCATTAAGAAATTGATCTGATTAAATCCGTAGATACCTCACCCTTTCAAATCCATTCAGCAGGGATATCACCGGAAAGGATGGCCGCGTCACTGCTTCCAACAGCTTCTGAGCGAAACTCATTGATGGGGTTTTGATTGGATTACCTTCTGAATTATCATGAAAATCATTCTCTCCTGCTTTCAAGACTGCATAGGAAGTTAACAAAATTAGGCCCCCCTAATCTTGGACTTGGCAATTCCCGTGCCAAAGCACCACCGATGGCCTGATGTGAAATAACCTATTGACATTGCGTATAAATGGTACATTGTATTCAGGATTCGGCTCGTTCACATAGGAAGGGGAGATGTCAGAATTTTTTACACTTGGATAAAGATCATTTCCATGCCCGGGGTAGGGCCTTTAGGGGTGTGAGGTCCTGATAAGATTTTGCCGGGTTTAGGTGGAAGTCCTTGAGTACTTTTAAAAAACGTTTCAAATCATACGTTGATGTATGATTATAAAACATGATATGATCTCCCAGGTTCACACAGTGGGAGAAAAGGTTCTGATTTCCCCATTCTTTTCATTATAAAATATCTATGGCAAATCCAAAAACGACGAGGGAGAAGTGGGTCGAGCATAGGGATGACCTGACGGGCGAACACTCAAAGGGTGACGCCGGGCAGGGGATTTTTGCCGTTCTCTTTTTCGGGGTGTGGATCACCGATTGCTTTTTCCTGAAATACACCACACAACTGAATGGGATTGTCCCATCTTTGGTAAGAAAATCGATCGGGATAGCGCTGCTATGCCTGGCGGCCTATTGCGCCTGGTCCGGGCTTGGAATCGTCTTCGGAGAAGTACGCAAGTCACCATCCGTAATCCGTAAAGGCGTGTTCGGTATCGTGAGGCATCCCATATACCTGAGTGAGGTCATGCTATATCTGGGCCTTTTCCTGATCAACATGTCCCTGGCCGCAGGTGTGGTATGGATCGGGGCCTCGTGCTTTTTGTATTATTTATCCCGCTATGAAGAGGGCATGCTGCTCAAACGCTTCGGTGACGAATACAGGTCATACATGCGGGATGTGGGGATGTGGGTACCCCGATTACGGAAGAAATGACACGAGACATCATCCCTGCTTTACCTATAAAACCCCTTTGGGTTAAATCAGGGCCACGTCCTTTTAAGCTGTGTCACAATGCGGAAAAACCGTCATTCCGGACGAGCGAAGCGAGATCCAGAATCCAGGAAAAGGTCATTATTCCGGTGGGTTCTGGATCTCCCGCCAATATCGGCGGGAAATGACACATCGTGACACAGCCTGTTCGGGCGTGGATTCTTTAGGATCATAAGTGATTAGGCGTAGGATTTACCGGGACCCGTGGCAAAATGAAATACGGGTTTCGTGATGCTCAGTATATTCAAGGGACAGTGTACAATACCCGCCGGAATAAATGCCAGGAAGCTTTCCCTCATCAGGTTCCGTTCCCCGTCTATATATAATTCAATTTCGGCCCCGAGGTCATTCAGATCATTCCGGTCTGTACCGAAAAATCCGATGACTTCATCATAATCGTGGGTATGGGGATCAGGGCTGCTGTCGTCCCTCTCATCCGTGGGCCAGAACCAGACAACTTCAACATAAAAGGCCCCCGGGACCACTTCACTGTCAAGATACATCATGCGCGTGCTCCTCTCTGCGGAGAGGCTCCCTCCCCAATCAGGGACGACAAGATTTTCCTTGGGTTTTGTTACGATATATTTCCCGTGTTCCGATTTAGCCATGAGCGTTCTTCCTCCTTTCGTGGTTTCATTGTTCGTGTTTATCATAAAGGAATATTTTTGGATTTCATCCGGCAATCATGACCGCCGAAGGCTTCATCCGGAAATTAGCTGTTTCAAGTTACCTACAGTGTAGATAAAAAGCGGTTTAAGTCAATGAGAATTCTTATTAGAGGAGATTCCGGCATTCGCAAAGGAGGTTGGAAAATTGAAAGAATTATGGTATGGGAGCAGTCAACTCACGTGCCATTGATTCGGAGGTTTTTCATGATTAACATCAACGAGAATTTTCTTAAACTGCAAACATCCTATCTATTTTCTGAGATCGCCAGGAGAGTGGCGGATTTCCAGTCGGAACATCCGCAACGAGACATCATTAAACTCGGAATTGGCGATGTAACCCGTACACTCCCGGAAGCCTGTATCAAGGCGTTTCACAGGGCAGTCGATGAAATGGGGGACGAACGCACGTTTCGCGGGTATGGCCCGGAACAGGGGTATCCTTTCCTCCGGGAAGTCATTGCAAAAGAGGATTTCCAGTCCCGGGGGGCGGATATCTCCCCGGATGAAATATTTATCAGTGATGGAGCGAAATGCGACGCCGGAAACATTCAGGAGATCTTTGCCATGGATATCCACGTGGCGATTCCGGATCCGGTCTATCCGGTCTATCTTGATACCAATGTCATGGCCGGCCGTACCGGAGGATTTCATGAAGGCAGGTTTGATCACATCTTCTATCTGGAAAGCACGAAAGAAAATGCGTTCATCCCCGATCTTCCCTCGGAATCAGTAGATTTGATCTACCTTTGTTTTCCCAATAATCCGACCGGGGCGACAATCCGAAAAGATCAACTCAAGGCCTGGGTTGACTATGCACGGGAGAACAAGGCCTTGTTGTTGTACGACGCCGCCTATGAAATCTTCATCCGCGACGCCACCCTCCCCCATTCCATTTATGAAATCGAGGGTGCCCAGGAGGTGGCCATAGAGCTGAGGAGTTTTTCAAAAACCGCCGGTTTTACCGGTATCCGCTGTGCCTATTCGGTGGTTCCCAAGGCCTGTTCGGCCTATGACTGCAACGGGAAGAGATACCCCCTGCACCCCTTATGGAGCCGGAGGCATGCGACAAAATTTAACGGTGTCTCCTACCCGGTTCAACGGGCGGCCGAGGCCGTCTACAGTGATGAAGGAAAGGTTCAGGTCCGGGAGCGAATCGAATACTATCTCAAAAACGCGGAGTTGGTGCGGTCCGAGATGGCGGCTCTGGGCTACGAATTCGTCGGCGGGGAAAATTCACCCTATATCTGGGTGGATGGCCGGATGGATTCATGGGAATTCTTCGACCTGCTGCTTAAAAAGGCCGGTGTCGTATGTACACCGGGTGCAGGATTCGGCAGATGCGGTGAAGGGTTTATACGCATCAGTGCCTTCAACAGTTTTGAAAACATTCAAAGGGCAATGGGACGAATAGGGGAGGCATTGACTGAATGACATGGCCCGCAAAAAGATCGCATTAGGGAAAATGGATAGTATTGACAGGATGAAAAAGCAATTGACCTATTCGATATACAGTTCCTCTACCCGTTCCGGTAAGGGCACGCCCTCTATGTCCCAGCCCATTAGCGCATAGTAATAACGCTTGGCCCGCTCCATTTCATCCGGGTCCAGGCAACGTTCAGAGAGTACGCCGGAGGTCTTGGGCTCGAGATACCGCTGTGGCAGCCTGTCGTCCTCGCCCGTGAAACCTTCCCGGCGGATGATTTTCCGGATACAGGCAAGCATGGCATCCGCATTGCCCCAGGTCATCTCGATACCATCGGCCTGCTCCTTCGACAGCATGCCGCGTTCATATGCCTCCATACAGAAGGCAATAACACCGCCTGCCGAGATGGTATCAATGGAACCCGCATTACACAACTCGTTGCCTTTCACGATGGCCTTAAGATTATCTATCCCTAAGTTACTCCCCAGTGCCCCCAGGGTCTCGTATTCAGGCCCGCCGTAGGCTGGATCGTGAGGATAGGGCTCATCGAACTTGGCCTTTTTCTTGCACCGCATGGGACAGGCGAAGCAGCCGTCCATTCCGGCACCGATAGTATCCCGTAGTTTTATAGCCGTCTGGGTCTCCCGCGTGTCCTGCCCCCAGAGGTGGGTCGCATCCCGCAGTTCAGCCCGGCCATCCCTTATGGAAAGATAGACCGGTTTTATCGCCTTACCCTCGATGATGACCATGTCAAACCCGGCCCGCTTCAGCTCGGTCCGCCAGAACTCACCGACCTGTGAGAGGGCGATCCCGCCGGTCAGGGGTGACTTTGCGCCTATGGAGTGGCGACCGCTACCCATAATCGGCGTTCCGGTCACCGGCCCGGTGGCGATAATCAGCTTGTTTTCCGGTCCGAGGGGGTCTATGCCTGCTTTCAGTTCTTTCCAGAGGAAATAGGTGTTAAAGCCGGACCCGCCCAGGTAACGGCGCTGGATATCTTCATCCATTTTTTCTATGATAATGGCGCCTTTCTCGAGATCCACCCTTAGCAGGTTGCCGGTGTATCCTTTAAGGGGCCTTTCCGTGGTCGTGGTGTCGCTGGTGGCCATGGATTACTCCCTGTAAAATCAAGTTCTAATCGAATGTCAGGATATTGCGGATGACATCGCCCTTTTCCATGGACTCGAAGGCCTCATTGATCTGGTCGAACTTGAAATGCCCGGAAACAAGCTCGTCAAGTTTCAGCCGGCCGTGATGGTATAGCTCGATGATGCGGGGGATATCGATCCGGGAATGTACTGCCCCCATGGCACTGCCAGTCATAGTGCGGCCGAGACAGAACTGACGAGGTTCCCACATCTCCATCTTCTCTCCGGCGCCGTGACCGATGACGCAGGTCGTTCCACTCATGGCCGACATGTCGAATCCCTGACGCAGGAGGTCTAAGCCTGCGGTTCCCATGATGACATAATCCGCTCCGCGACCATAGGTCAGGTTTATTACTTCAGCCACCGTATCGTCCACTTTTTTCGCATTGACGGTATGGGTCGCACCGAAAGCTCTGGCCGTTTCCAGCTTGCTATCGAGGATATCGATGGCGATGATGGGAAACGCACCGACAAACTTGGCACCCTGGATGGCGTTGAGACCGACACCGCCGGTGCCGATTACCGCGACGCTCCGGTTCGGCTGGACTTTCGCTCGATAAAGAACAGCCCCGAAGCCGGAGATAACCCCGCAGGACAGGAGCGCGGCCAAATCATCAGGGAAGTCCTGGGGCACCTTAACCACGTTGAATTCCGGAAGAACAACATATTCGACGAATCCCGCCACATTGGCCTGCCACTGGGTCAGGCGTTGCCCCTTGCTGTTGGTGTACCGGCCCGGGATAATCAATTCGATTTTATTGTTTTCGCAATTTCCGGGCGCTCCGATGGTGCAGTAGTAGCAATGGCCGCAACCGGCGGGCATGATGGTCGCAATAACCTTATCGCCGGGCTTGACGTACGTCACGTTCTTACCCGTCTCTTCAACATATCCGCAGACCTCGTGTCCCCCGATTCCCGGAAGGGGATGATCCCCGTGCTCGGCATGCTTGCAGTGGACATCGCTGTGGCAAATACCTGTTGCACTGATTTTAATAAGAACATCGTTATCGCCGGTTGGATCTATCTCGACTTCTTCCAGAACAAGGGGCTTGTGGAATTCGTAATGTACCGCGGCTTTGACTTTCATAATTCAATCCCTCCCTATATGTCGTGTTATTGATTAGTAAGATTGTGTTGAATACCCTTTCCACCGGATGATGTTATGTATAAAGCACGAACGTGTTTTTCAACCGTAGACACCATACTCTTTCGTCGTATCAAACATGGCCTTTACATTTTCGATCCTGGCATCATCTAAGGAAGTTGAAGGAGCTATAATAAAACCACCTCCCTTGCCCACCTCTTTGATAAGCCGTTTGCAGTAATTTTTCACGTCATCGGGTGTGCCGGTTGTAAGCATGGAAAGGGGTACATTGCCCTGGAGGCAAACGACGTCTCCCAATACCTCTTTTGCCCTGAAAAGGTCGGTTTGCTCAAAATAGTAGACCGCTTTTCCGGCAGGTATATCCCCTATAACCTCCAAACGGGAATCACAGTGCCCTTCCCATAGCACGATGGGTATGAGATCTTCGTTGATAAAACTGACGATCAGTCTCTGCAAAGAGGGCCAAAAAAAGGTCTTAAACTGGTCCGGCGACATGAACTCGTCCAGGCACTTATGAAGGGGAATGAAGACGCCGGGTAGACCGGTATCCTTTGCTTTCAGACCTATATCCAGCATAAGGGGGAACATCTTTTCGACCATGGCCAATACCTTTTCCGGCACCCGGTACATGTCCGAAAAGGAACCTTTTGTACCCCTAAGAAAATCGGAAGAGTAATCGAATGGGGCCTGGGAAACGGATCCAATAATCGTGGGAAATCCTAATTCCTTGATTTTCTCATCAAATTCAACGGAATCGTCGAGGCGTTCCTGGATTTTTATCCCGGTTTGATGCAACGCCTCCATAGCGGTACGCACTTCCCTATCGGCAAAACTGACAATTTTTAGGATGCTCGTAATAAAGTCAAATACGTCATTGAGCGGAGGTAGCTTTTCAAAGGGTTTTAAGGGTGCGTAGATTCGTGGCCAAACCTTTCGTATGACAAAATCTGTCGGGTCAAATAGATACTCATCGTATTCATCCATTGTCATCACTTCTTTTTCAATGAATTGATAAGAGGACATATCATTCAGGCCATGGCCGGCCCATAGGAGATTTTTATAGCCTACGGCCTCGAGCATCGGGCCGAGAAATACCAGAAAGAACGGGTTGTCACCCAAATCAGGCTGAAAATCCATAAGGTAGCGGAGCGTAGCCTCCGCTGTCTTTTCCCGGTCATACATGACCTCCTTGCAGGTAAATCCGGCGTATCTTGCAGCAAAGAAGCCGCTGACGGCATTGATCGGTACCCTATCCGGCACATTTAGCTGAATAGCATCGAAAACACGTTTTTTTCTTTCCTTTAACAGTTCCGCGGGTGTTCTTTCTCCCATACATCCCTCCATTGGAATTAGTCCCAACTCAAGTACATTAAAATAAAATTTCCCTGACTTGCTGAGGAACCAGGCCCGAAACATTTTTCAGAGTTATACTTTTACCAGCTTCATTTGATACAAATAAAGAGACATTTATTTGCTTTGGTCTCGATAGTAACATCTTTCAAGGCGATTGTGATCCATTTTTTTCATCTATTTGCACATTTCAATTATTTCGTTTCGTTGTTTACCACCTGATCCGCCGTTGTTTCATCAAGTGGCAACATGACAGGTTCTCAGGGCTTTTATTTTTTTATTGACAATTTCTATACACCAAAATAGGATTCAATATGTGAACATAATTCCTATATAGGAATAAAAAGGTATGCCAAGATCTACAGACAGGGCCTTTGAAATATTGGAAATGATCGGTTCCAATAAAAACGGGCTTACCCATGGAAAAATTGCCCAGGATCTCAATATCCCTAAAAGCAGCCTGTCCAAACTCATATCGAGCCTAATGGCAAAAAATTACCTCACTTTGGATACCACAACCAGAACCTATTCCATTGGTCCGCAGGTATTATTTCTTGCCAGTTCCTATTTGGCCCGCCTCGACATCGTTCGAGTCGCTCAACCCATCATTCGGGAGGTCATGGTGAAAACCAACGAGTCGGCCTCACTGATGATCAGGAACGGCAACGAAGGTCTCATCGTCTGCAAGGAAAACAGTCCTCACGTGGTTATAGCACGGTTCAGCATTGGCACGCGTGTTCCCCTTTACGCTACAGCCGGGGGTAAAATCCTCCTCGCTTTCCTGTCCACCGAGGAGATTGAGCAGTATGTCTCTTCCGTGGAACTGAAACCATTAACACGAAGTACGATCACAAAACCTGAAAAACTAAAGAGGGAGCTGGAGGCTATTCGTCGGAGAGGCCTGGCCTACTGTAATGGGGAACAGTTTGAGGACCTGGATTCCATGGCTGCGCCGGTATTAGGTTGGGACGGTCGTATCGCCGCCGCCATGGGGACCCCCTTTCCAAAGATCCGGTCCAACAGAAAAAATAAACGGATCATTGAAAACGTCCTTCGCGAATCGGCGGTGAAGATATCGCAAAAGCTTGGTCTGAGAGGAACGCTATCCTGATTGGATTCCCGTCCAGAGGGGAGATGTGCCTCTCATTAATGATTCATTTATCTTAAAAAGAAAGGAGGATAAGATCCCGGATTTACAGAGTAAAAGTGTGATCGGTACTGGATTACAGGGAAAAAGAACATCCCGCCCCTAAGGGCGGCAAAAAACAGGAGGGATGATGATGAAAAAAAGGTATTTGCCATTTATTGTAATTATGGTCATGGTTATTACAATGCTTTGTTTGGGACCTGTGAGTGCTGCCGATAAGATAAAAATTGCCAAGATAGGTTTCGTCGGTGATTTGACCGGTCCTTTGAGTAATTATTCCTGGCCTCTCGTACACCCGCATCAATGGGCGATTGAGTATATCAACAATGTGCTTTATCCCGACGGGATGCCCATCGGCAACGACAGATACCATTTTGAGCTGATCACGGAGGACGATGGGGCCAAGCTCGAGGAATCTCCCATGGCGGCGCAGCGAGCCCTGGACAAGGGCATTTTCGCTATGCTCACTGTCCTTGGTTCTTTCTACGAACCCATTTTCCCAAAGCTCGTGGAGATGGGGGTCCCCATGATTACGGCCAGTCCGTTCATGACGGAAAAGATAGGCGGATACAATTACCGGTACAGGAATACCGCCCCCCAGGTCATGCCCGGGACGGCCTCCTATGTTGTCAATAAGTTCAAGGTGAAACGGCCGTCCGTATACTCTGAGGTAGGTGCCATGGGAACTCCCGGCGGGCAACAATGGGTTGACGCCCTGGTGAAAGTCGGAATACCCCGTGAGAATATTGACTGGCAGCAATATAAAGTTCCTCTCTCAGAATCCAAATTTCTGTCCTTTTTGACCAAATCCATGAACCTGGGTGCGGACGTGATTGTGCATGGAGCCACGGGTGAATACTCCGGAACGCCGGCGGCCTGTGATATCTATTTTCAGGCCAAAGAATTGGGATATAAGGGATATTTCTGCTCCTACACGGGTATGACGGATATTCAGGCAAGGAAACATCTGGGACCCGACTATGCTTCCTATATCCAGAATGTCTACCAGGGAGAAGGCGTGGATGCCTATACCAATCCGGATCCCAAGGTTCGAGAATGGGGAAGGAAGTACTTTGAGAAGTACGGTGAGTACCCGATCGATCTCGTTCCCTGGGGCTGGGATGAAATTATGGTTCTGGTCTCCGCGGCACACGCTGCAGGTACGGTGACCGATGGTGCTAAATTCAACAAAGCACTTGCCGATCTGCCTTTTAACTTTTTATTGAAAGACCAGCTGAAGACGCCTATGCTTCCTCAGAGAGGAGATAAGCTATGGGACAATAATCAGGCCCTGATGCAGGTCATGGTCGCCGGGTGGACAAAGGAAGGAATCAAGGTCCCTGCCGCCTTCATGGTCGTGGACCAAAAAACCATGAACATTCAGAAAGTCACCTATCCGGACAAGCAATTGATCAATTACATTATCCAGGAATGGCACGATCGGCAGAAGTGATACCAGATCTCCCTGTCCGCTCAGGCCAGCGGACGGCGGCCTTTACCCGCCCTCCGTACCGCCGGGGGGATCCCTTTTTAATCAGATAGCAGGAAAACCCCCGTAATCGGGAGTAATAA
>CAYTUL010000092.1:0-10420 GCA_964441135.1 uncultured Desulfobacteraceae bacterium
CCCAGAATCCGGCTCGCCTGTATCGGACCTGCCGGAGAAAATGGTGTGAAGTACGCCGGCGTGTTCAGTGACCGCCGGGCCGCAGGCCGCGGCGGCGGCGGCGCCGTGATGGGATCAAAGAATCTCAAGGCGGTGGCCCTTCGCGGCAGCAATAAGATCGAACTGGCAGATTCCGACGCCTTTTCAGCCGCGGTCAAGGAACAGATAAGCCGTTGTAAGGCGGCTCCTCACTTTGAACATTTCTCCCAGACCGGTACGCAGACACCGGAGTTTACCAATATCCTCGGTATCTTCCCCACCCGCAATTTCAGGGGGGGTGTACTTCCCGGAATTGAAACCATGGACGGTTCCGTATTTAATAGGATCAGGGCCCGGAATACGGCCTGTCACAACTGTATGGTCCACTGCGGCAGTATTTCAAAGATAGACAGCGGTAAATACAAGGGTTCATGGAGCGAAGGACCTGAATACGAAACGATCTGGGCCTTCTCAGGGCCTATCCTTTCCTCAGATATTGGTCTCACGGTTGCCGCAGATAAGATGTGTGACGATCTGGGATTAGACTCCATTTCCACGGGTGTGTCTATTGGATTTGCCTATGAGCTCTTTGAAAAGGGGTTGATAACAAAGGAGGACACGGGAGGTCTGGAGCTGACCTATGGAAATAACGAACCCGTCTTGACCCTGATCCGTCAGATAGCCCACTCCGAAGGTTTTGGTGCGATTCTGGCCCAGGGAGTCCGGAATGCCGCGAAAAAAATAGGCAAGGGAAGCGAGCAGTATGCCATCCACGTCAAGGGATTGGAAATCCCGGCCTATGATCCCAGGGGGGCCAAGGCACACGGTCTCAACTATATTACATTGAACCTCGGGGCCGATCATTGCGCCGGTTATTCCGGTCAGGAGATATTCGGGGCTCCCTTCAAAGGCAAGGCCGTTGACCGTTTCGCGATCGAGGGCAAGGGAGAGATCACCAAGTGGAATCAGGATGACAGGGCCATCTGGAATCTGGGGATCATGTGTAATTTTGCCACCGGCTATATTGATCACGAACTCTATGGAAAATTACTGTCCTCTTCCACGGGTAAAAAGGAATTTGCCGATACGGATTACCTGTGGCTCGTCGGTGAAAGGGTATTTAATCTGGAGAGGATGTTTAATATTCGCGAGGGCTTCGGCAAGGCCGACGATGTTTTTCCCGAACGTTTCTTAAAGGAGCCCTTGGAGGACGGCCCTTCGGCCGGTCAGATCTTCGAAGCCGAGCCCCTTCTTGAAGACTATTACAGGGTGCGGGGCTGGGATTTAGAAACGGGAATTCCCAGGGATGACAAACTCAAAGAGCTGGGACTCGATTTTACGATAGGAGCCTAAGGAAATGTCCATCAGGGTTGAGTCACAATACTTAGGTAAATTACGGGAGCTCGCGCGCGTCAATGAGGAAACCGTTACCCTCAGCGCGGGTTCCTCCCTGATCCGTCTGATCGAAAAACTGGCTACGGCCCATGGGGAGTCCTTCAGCCTTCGGGAGATTCGTAAAAATAGTTACGTCGTATTGATAAACGGGCATCATTACGAAACCCTGGACGCTGAAAGGACCATTCTTGAGGACGGGGACACGGTTGTAATCATGCCCGTAACCATGGGCGGATAAGGTATCCTGACACCTGATTGAAATCAACGAATACCGGCATTGTAGTCGGAGTCATGCTCATGAACAGGTCGAGGATCCGTGAGATAATCTTATATCCCGGCTATAGGCTTCCCTGCCAAGGAATCTTTTGCCACGCTCTCAAGGATCCATTTTTCTGTCACCCGTTATTCCATCATTCCGGTATTCCAATGAAGGTGGAGCCCTTAATTTCCCAAGGGAGGTGAAGAAATGGAACCAGGAAATCAGAAGTTCTATGACATCCACTGCCATATGATGAACCTGAGCCATCCAAATCTTTTGGCCTTTATCAAGAGATTCAATATACGGCTTTTAGCTATGGTCATGCCGGTTTTAGGCATATTCGTGCCCGATAAAAACCTGCGCAGGATATCCAATCTCCTTTCCATAATGGAGAACCCTGTGGGGGATATATTCCTTTTGATGGAATACTATCTGAAGAAACGGGGGTTTGTTAAGGAGGACAATTCCTTCCGGATCGGCTCCAGAAGGTATAAAAAGATCGTATTGACACCCCTCATGATGGATTTCGGGAATAAAAATATCAGAAGCGGTGCCTTTTACAATATCCCGCCCCGGAAACCCATTGCGGAGCAGGTCATTGACCTGTTCAACGGCATCAGGAAATACACGGAAAAAAAGTTGATCAAAAAGGGGGACAATGAATACGGCTACGAGGATGACAGGAAGGAAAATAAGCTCTTCGAGATCTATCCCTTTATGGGGATCAATACCGCGAATTATGAATTGAAGGAGATGGAAGAGCTCTTTGACAAATACTTTTCAGAGTACACGGGCAAAGAAGAGGATTTCTTTCAGAATATGGGGACCTTTGACGGCAACATCGACAACCTCGGGAATAACAGCTTTCTTGGAATAAAGGTATATCCTCCCCTCGGGTTTGATCCCTGGCCGGAACGCGGGATCCAGCGCGATAAGGTTGAAAAACTCTACGCCTTCTGCGTGGAAAAGGAGATTCCTCTAACGGCACACTGTAGCGATGGCGGCTTTCTCATTAAAAAGGAGTATAAGAACTGGAGTTCCCCTCAAAAATGGAAAGCGGTGCTGAAGAATAAACCTTTTAAAGGGCTCAGGATCAATCTCGCCCACTTAGCCAATCAGGGGAAGATATTATGTCTCATTTCACAAAGCGCCTGGAGAGAAAATCTATTTCGTCTTATCTCACGATATGAGAATGTTTATACGGACTTTTCCTGCCAGGCGTTTAATAACAGGGAATACCAATCCCTGAAGGAAACGATTGAATGTTATTCCTATATTCAAGACTTGGACAAGAGGATTTTATTCGGGACCGACTTCATGATCAACCTGATCTGGGTCGACTCATACAATGATTACCTGAGACAGTTCTCTCGTACGACCGCGTTCTCGGACGAGGATAAATTTGCCTTCTGCAACCGAAATTCACGTTCCTTTCTCTTCAATACATAGAGCCTTTCTACAAATCGACGGAGGAAAAGAAGATGAAAAACTCTCTTAAAAAAAATATTAGAATCTTTTGGAAAGGATGGGGCTGCGCCATCTTTATTGCTTTAATCATCGCGACATCCTTTAAATCAGCTATCGCGGATTGGTATGTTATACCCAGCGGTTCCATGAAGCCCACTATCGTGGAGGGTGATAGGGTTTTTGTAAACAAGTTGGCTTATGACCTAAAGGTCCCATACACTGCATGGCATATTGCAGAGTGGGGCACTCCTCAAAGAGGTGAAATAGTGGTCTTTTATTCACCCGCCGATGGTAAGCGCCTGATTAAACGGGTTGTAGGCATTCCCGGGGATTCTGTGGGAATGCAGAATAATCAGCTTATCATAAACGGTAAGAAGGTTACCTATGAACCTATCAGTCATTTTAAGAGGAAAAGCCTTTTAGGCAACAAGGATTCGACCCGGTACTGTTTCATTGAAAATCTGAGTGATACGCGGCATCCGGTAATGTTTACGCCTAAGCGCCTTTCTCTTCATTCATTTGGACCGGTGATAGTTCCCGAAGGACATTATTTTATGATGGGTGATAATCGGGATAACAGCGCAGACTCAAGATACTTCGGATTCGTCGAAAGAAGACGAATTATTGGTCAGGCTACGTCCATCGTTATTTCTCTTGATATTAACAATTATTATCCGCGTTTGGAGCGCTTTTTCACCGCATTGCCATAATTTTAGTGACATTCTGTCTATTAATCAATATTATAAAAGATGGTATTGGATTTGACCATTCTTCCGGAAGATTGCTTATGAAAACCCGTCTGCTCAGTCCCCAGGGCCCTCGTGTGTCGTCTATCGGCTTAGGTTGCATGGGCATGTCCGGTGTATACGGTCCTGCTGACAGGAAAGAGAGTATCGCCACCATTCACGCGGCTATCGAAGCAGGCGTCACCCTGCTTGATACCGGCGACTTCTACAACCTCGGGGACAATGAACTCCTGATCCGGGAAGCGCTTCAGAAGCCCCGCCGGGAAGATGTAGTGCTCAGTGTTAAATTTGGAGAGTTGCGAGACCCCCTGGGGGGGTGGAACGGTCTCGATGCACGGCCGAAAGCGGTTAAGAACTTTCTCGCCTATAGCCTGCACCGGCTCGGCACCGATTATATTGACATTTATCGCCCGGCCCGGCTCGACCCGGCCGTACCCATCGAGGATACGGTAGGCGCGATTGCCGAAATGGTGAAAGCCGGGTATGTACACTACATCGGACTGTCCGAGGTTGGTGTGCAAACGCTGCAGCGTGCAGCTCGTGTCCATCCTATTGTTGACCTTCAAATCGAATATTCGTTGATCTCGCGCGGTATCGAGACACAGATATTAGCTGCCTGCCGTGAACTGGGCATTGGTATCACCGCATACGGGGTGCTGTCCCGGGGATTGATCAGCGGCCACTGGACTGCCGACCGCAGCCCTCAGGGCGATTCCCGCAGCCGCAGCCCGCGTTTTGCATCGGAAAACCTGCCCCACAACCTCTCCCTGGTCGAGAATTTGCGCAAAGTCGCCGAATCAAAAGGCATCACCGTCGCGCAGCTTGCTGTCGCCTGGGTGGCGAATAGAGGCGACGATATCGTTCCCCTGGTTGGTGCTCGACGGCGCGACCAGCTACAGGAAGTTCTTGGGGCACTGGATGTGTCCTTTACGGATGATGATCTTGCCCTCATAGAGAATGCAGTACCCAAAGGCGCGGCGGCCGGAGATCGTTACCCGCCCCAGATGATGGCCCATTTGGACAGTGAACACCCGGAAGGCTGAAACTCAACCCTGTGAATAAAAAGGAAATGATATGGAGATCAAAATAACCACACTTTCGGAGAATTCGGCCACGGCCAATAGCATTGGCGAGTGGGGCCTAAGCATGCTCGTGGAAACCGGAGAAAAGAAAATTCTGTTCGATACAGGTGCCGGGACAGCGGCTATGATGAATGTGGTAAACATGGATATCGACCTTTCCGATGTCGATTGTATTGTCCTCAGTCATGGCCATTTTGACCATACCGGTGGCCTTTATGACGCCCTCAAGCGTACGGGCCCGAAATCTGTTTTTGCCCATCCGGACGTATGGACGAGCAAGTACGGAAGCCTGGATGAAACACCCAAACGATTTATCGGCATCCCCCAGCGACGGGAAGCGTTCGAGGCCCGGGGCGCTGCTTTTCACCTGTCGCCCCGGCCCCAAAAGATATCGGAACATATCACCACCACGGGTGAGATCCCCATGGTGACGGAGTACGAATCGATCGAGACATACCTCTGCGTAAAGGAGGGCGATGAATTGAAACAGGACACGTTGGCGGATGACCTCTCCCTGGTTATTGACACGGATTTCGGCCTTGTCGTGATCCTGGGATGTGCCCACCGGGGTATCATCAATACCTTGATGCATGCCCGGAAGATATCCGGGAAGGAACATATCTATGCGGCCATTGGTGGCACACACCTCCTTCACGCCTCGGAGGAACGGCTAAAAAAAACGACGGACGCCCTCCTTGAAATGGGCGTACAATACCTCGGTGTATCCCATTGCACCGGTTTCAAGGCTGCAGCCGGCCTCGCTACCGTTTTCGGTGACCACTTTTTCCATAACAATGCCGGTACGCGGCTGACACTGCCCTTCAAATAGTAGGGAGATAAGGCTGCCAATGAATAAAATTTGTATTTTCCTGGGAATGACTATCGTGGGCTGGATCGGATGGTGGATCGGGGACAAAATCGGAATCATGACTGGATTCTTTTTCAGTATCATCGGCAGCGCAATTGGTATTTATATTGGCTGGCGTATCAATCGTGATTATTTTAGCTGACAAAGAGGAGGAGACTATGAAAAACAGCAGGCTTGACTATTCGATATTCGAAAAATTTGACTTCGAAAAAAAACCTGTGGGCGTTCAATACTCCCTGGATAAACCGGAGGGGATTGATCCCCTGGACAGGCCTCTGGCCCTATGTGAAATGTTCGCGGAAGCGCAAACCGGTAAACCCTTTTATGCCACGGTGGAGACCACCCAATGCGGCGAACACGTCGTAGGTTATGCGGAATTTCCTCCCCTTATGTACAGTGGACAATTAGGGCCGAAATTCGCCATGTTCAGAAACCCGGCGGCCAACCGACAGGTCTATGATTACATCCGGGTTCTACCGAAGGATTCGATAAAGTACATTACCCATGCCCCCATAGACCAGATGGAGTTTGACCCGGACCTGATCATCATTACGGCCAATACCCGTCAGGCGGAGATCCTGCTCAGGGCATGCAGTTTTACAAACGGAAAGATGTGGTCGATCAAGGGCTCGACGTGCCTTGCATGCGCCTGGTTATACTCCTATCCCTACTTAAGCGGAGAATGGAATTTGTCCATCAGCGGTCTTGGATATAGCATGAAGGCAAGGAACGTGCTTCCCGATGGTTTTATTCTTATATCGGTCCCCTGGAATCTTGTCCCCGGACTCATCGACGATTTAAAGGACATGGAATGGGACCCGGAATGGTTCAGATTAGGCAGAGAAGGCTTTATCAAAGCTGTGCGGCAACTGGAAAAGGATCTTATGTCTTAAAGATTCTCACGCCAATCGCTACATTGTGCACACATGTTGTGGAGAATTCATGTTCCCGCAAAACATGGTGCCGATGGGTCCGGGTCCATGTTCGCCTTCCGGTTTCTATTTTACCGGCAGGAATTCGAACTCCACTTTTCCGCCCTTCACAATTCGGGAAAAGGGGATTTGCCTGAACATAAGACGGTTCTGGCCAATGAGATCCTGACCGATAAATCTCCCTTTTCCATAGGGTGTATCAATGCTTTCCATACTCTCCAGGGCCGCCTTTACCTCTTCGGTATCAAAGCTTTGTGCCTTCTCGATACCCTGCATCATGACCCATAGTGCCTGAAGAGTAAGAACGTGATCAAAATTAAACTTTTCTTTGACATCCTTCGCTATCAGTTTGCCGAGTTCTCTCACGATAGGCAGCATTTTGGGGCTTGTCACGTCCGGACTTGCATGACAGACATCATAAGCATATTTTGGGTCTAACATCATGTTCAGGATATTCGTATCGCCGAAGGCAGCCACCGCGGTTACGGGACCTGTAAAGCCCATCTCGCGCGACTGGTTGATGATGCCCTTGGCCCATGGCAATATCGCAAAAATACATTCGATGGAATCGGGTTTCTTTGCCAGTGCCTTGGTGAGTATCGGATAAAAATCTTCGGAGGGGATCTTGTAGGCCTCGTTGAACACGACCTCGATCCCGCGTTTCTTGATCTCCTTTTCGGTCATATCCGTAATCAACTTGGCGCCCGGATCATCAGGCCAGATGATGGCGATTTTCTTTATCTGCGGGTAAAGTTTATTCAATTTATCATATACGTAGGGCATATTATAAATACTCGCCTCGGCGTTAAAACTGTATTTATTTGGCGGGCCGAAGGGCGCCGGGTCGGAGCGATTGGGACATACACGCAGGACCTTGGCTTCTTCACAGATTTGCGCGATTGCCATATCGTTCGGTACGAACATCGGGGAAATCACGTATTTAATGCCCTGCTGCAATAGTTTATTGACGGCGGATATCGCGCCAGGCGGGGATGACTGATCATCTTCCGTAACAATTTCAATGTTGTACTTTTCCCCTTTAACGGTAATTCCACCCTTCTGGTTCATCAATTTCGCCGTGGGCTTGGCGGCATCGAGTTCAGACTTAAACGCCGGGGCCATGGGACCGGTTACGGAACTTATCAGTCCCACTTTCAGAGTCTTTGTCTGGGCAGCCGCTTCCCCCGTAAAGGGCATTGAAAAAGAAAACAGGGTAAGCATCGTCAACACACAACAGGCAGCCAAAACCGATTTTAATTTTTTCATTGTGTTTCCCTCCTTTAAAGTAATATTAGTATATGGACCGAAGGATGGCCAATTCATCCGTTGTCGGCCCGGTCAGTCGTCTTAATTTTTCAGCCTTTTTCAGGACCCACCCGCAATTATTTTCAATTTCTTTTGATACTTCTTCCAGAGAAACTCCTTTTGGATCGGGAAAACAGGCCGTCAGTTCGAGCTCGGTCTTTCCGGGGGCCTTTTTAAAAACGCCCATTGTGGATACAACAGTGCTTACCCTGTCACCCTTTGCCGTAATATAGGGGAGGACCTCCACGAAACGCTCTTTTGATTGATTCAAAATGATGATCACTTCATCCGCATTGGCCGCGTCGTTTGCACCGCCCGTACCCACAAGAAAATCACCGCCCGAAGTCCTGCTTGAATTAATATTCCCGTATTTATCAACCTGTCCCGCTCCAAGCACACTCAGGCATTTGCTTTTATAGCCCCCCACGAATACGCCGTGGGTGGTTATCGTATCCGTCAACATCCTCGAGCTGTGCATTCCGGCTATGGACTGGGGGCTTGACTCTCCGGGCTGCGGAATGTAACCAATCTGACCATTTCCGGTAATAAGCTCAATATCATGTCCCTTTATCGTCAGTTCACGATAGGCGAATCTCGCGGATATGGACCAGGAACCCGCACCTACCAGCATCGTCTTATGATTCGCCCTCAGCACACTTTCCACTATCTCCCTGGCGGCCGCGATCAGAACCATCTCATCCGGCGTATAGGTTCCGGCCCCCTCGCCAGACGACGATTCAGCAAACTCCTTTTTAAAGAAGGATCCTTTTTTCGCGGCCCTCTTGAGACCAAATATTTTTTGTTTGTTTAATCTTTTTAAATAGTCCTCATGGGTCGGGCATCCCATCACCCAGGAATCGATCCAGTCATCGAGGTTCTTTGGATCCGAAGAGGCCAGGTGCAGATTCTCTAAGAAATCGAGATCCGTTTCGTAGGATTCAATGGTGTCTTCAGTGGGATCGGCAAGGGCATAGGGATGCATCCCCAGAGGGGCTAAACAGACAGCTTTTACGGAAAAGGAAGGAATCTTGACCAGAGAAGAATATTTTCTTATTACTTCGCCCGGAACGATCTTTTCAACCGTGACGAGCACGCCGTCCTTGCTCGCTAAAGACCCCCATATATCGTCTCCATAGGGCACCTGTAAAACAGTATTTCCGAATACATCGGAAACACAGCCATGGATGATGGAGAGATCCGGATTAAGGGCCTTCACGATACCGACCCTTTCCCCGGGATTAAAGGGATCATCAATTTCCCTGAAATCCGGCCGGTTGTCAGACGCAATTGTGCTGCCCCTGATGGATCTTGTCGGGATAAAGCTGAATCCGAAGGCTCCTGCCATGAGCTTTTGCTGGAGAGAAAGAAGGGACCAGTTCTCAAGCTCCATTTTTCCTTCCGAATATGCCCTTTGAATAACCTTGCTTGGATGTGCGGAAGCGGAAATTTCGATGCAGGCGGAAAAAATCAGTTTTTTCACAAGATGGCGATGAATCAGATTGATCGCATGCCCCGTGACAGTACTTTGAATCAGCTCAAAACCGGGTGAAGTACCCGAATATTGTCTTATGATTTCACAGATCGCCGCACTTGGTCCGCCTATTCCCCCGGCTAAATGCAGCTTCATTTCAGGTCTCACATACCGGGCGATCGCCTCTCCAAGACTTAACACTTTCCCTTCATCTTCCTGCTTAGCTTCCATAAATAGGCTTCTCAAGGCTACTTATTATGATTACATATCCAGGACCATGGGGCCCTGGTTGAATGCCGGCGGCTCATAGCTGAAGGCCTTATCAATTCATGAGATGGCCACCGGTAATATTGATATCCTGCCCCGTCATATATTCCGATTCCGGCGTGACAAGAAAAAGGACCAGCTTGGTAATATCCTCCATAGTCCCCATGCGTCCGAGGGGAACCATTTTTGTCAGCATCTTATATTCATCTTTTCGAAATTCTTCGATGGTGATACCCGCTTTTTTGCTTTTGGTCTCGGCATCCTTATCCCTTAAATTGGTTGCGAAAAAACCGGGGTTAATGGCGTTTACATTTATCTTATGGGGAGCCAGTTCAAGTGCCAGGCTCTTGACCAGGCCTATGGTCGCCCACTTTGAGGCGGCATAAGCGGCACTGCCCGGGGCACCGATCCTTCCTGCGGCGGAGGCGATATGAACGATCTTTCCCCCTTCATTTCTTTTAATCATTTCCCTGGCAACCGCCTTGGATACAATAAATGCCCCAATGGTATTTATTTTAAACATCTGTTGCCATTCCTCTTCATTGCCTTCCACGACCGGTACACCCACTGTTCCCCGTATACCGCCGCAATTGACCAGGATATCGATGCG
>CAYTUL010000093.1:0-10410 GCA_964441135.1 uncultured Desulfobacteraceae bacterium
TGTGGCTTGTTCGGGCCCACGGCGCGGGTACAGTAAACTTGACTAAGTCAGCGCCGTGATTCCGCGCGACGCCGTCGCGCGGAACGCCCCAATAATCAGACGGGCGTTTTATAGCCCGGTCCGGTTCATTGGGTTGTTCGCTGATTTCATGCTACTTCAAGATGGAGTTGTTTCCCTAATGCTTGAGCATAGTTCACTAGGGTGGAAAGCCGGATGTCTTCCGAATGATTTTCGATTCGTGAAATAGCAGATTTTTTAGTTTTTAATTTTTTTGCCACCTGTTCTTGAGTGTAACCGGCTTCAAGTCTCGCTTGTTTCAGAAGAACACCGATTTTAAACTGCTCATATCCTTTATCAAAATTTTTCTTGAATTTTTGGCTTTTCTTCTTTCCTTTCTCAATATATTTATCAAGATCGTCCATTTATATACCTCCTGCTTAAAAAATCTTTCCTCCGTTTTTCTGCCAATCTGATCTCATTCGATGGAGTTTTTTGACTCTTTTTTTGGAAGGAATTTGTAAGGATAATCAGTTCTTTGCCATGGAAGAATCCGAGTAAACGGAATGTATTTTTCCCGACATCGACTCTGACTTCCCATATATCCTCCGTATTTACCAGTTTCTTAAAATATTTCGATGGGACCTTATCAAGTTCCCTAATCAACTTTTAAACCCAAGCTATTTTGGTGACCTGATTGTCTGTAAGACTGTCTAAGTGATCTTCAACAGGACACTTTCCAGATGCAGTCTTATAGAAGGAGATTGTTTTCATGTTAACAAAGTACACAAATATGTGAACATTGTCAAGAGGCAGGTTTAATTATACATTCAGCGAACGGGAAATTATTGGGCATTTGCAGGGATAATGAAAGGGAAGGGGCCGAACTCGGGAATCGGGACCGGCCCCTTTAATTTTCGTGTGGCGGAAGTGCATGGGAATCGAACCCACCTGCCGAGGTTTTAGCCCGGCACACCGGATTTGAAGTCCGGGAGCCCCACCAGTGAGCTTTCCACTTCCGTGTGTCGCTATTTATTTACAGTTGAAACTAACATAAATAGGTCAAACAATCAACTTGGATATCATTTGCGGTAGAGACCGTCGGGAGTCCAGGCGTATACAAGATCACTGGATTCCCGCCTCCGCGGGAATGACAATAAATCAGGTGTTTACCCTTATTCAAACATGTCGACTGTATATTAGCCGGATAGATGTTCAATGATGATATTGAAAATTCTTCGAATGGGTTCTGCCGCACCCCACAGGAGCTGGTCCCCGACTGAATAGACGGTCACATATTCGGGCCCCATGAGCATCCTGCGTAACCTTCCCACGGGGATGGTCAGGGTGCCGTTGACAGCGGCGGGCGTCAGGTATTTAAGGGTTGATTCCCTGTCATTAGGGACCATTTTTACCCACGCGTTTCCCTGCCCAATCATGTCCGAGACATCCTTCAGAGGCACGTCCTTTTTCAGTTTAATTGTAAAGCCCTGGCTGTGGCAGCGCATGGCACCGATCCGGACGCATAGCCCGTCCACCGGAACGGGATTGACGGATCCAAGTATCTTGTTTGTTTCGGCGTAGCCCTTCCATTCCTCCCTCGTCTGCCCTGTCTCCATTAGCGTATCGATCCAGGGGATCAGGCTGGCCGCGAGGGGAGCCCCGAAATACTCGGTGGGAAAAGCAGGACTCCGCAGTTCATTCGTAACGGCCGCGTCAATTTCAATGGCGGAAGAGGCCGGATTATCAAGCAGGCCGCCCGAGACTTTTCCTATGGCGGCCATCTGAGCGACCAGTTCCTTCATGTTGTTGGCCCCGGCTCCCGAGGCCGCCTGGTAGGTCATGGAGGAAATCCACTCGATAAGGCCGTCTGCAAAGAGCCCGCCAAGGGCCATTAACATCAAGCTTACCGTGCAATTGCCTCCTATATAAGTCTTTATGCCGGATGCGAGTCCCGAATCGATTACCGAACGGTTCACCGGATCAAGCACGATTATGCTTGTCTCTTCCATTCTCAATGCCGAGGCCGAATCTATCCAGTAACCCTTCCAGCCCTTTTGCCGCAATTCAGGGTAGATCTTCTTCGTATAATCGCTCCCCTGACAGGTGACCACCACATCGAGGGGCAACAGGAGTTCGATATCGTGGGCGTCCTTCAGGGGTGGAATATCAGACCCGATATCCGGACCTTTTCCCCCGACGTTGGAAGTGGTGAAAAAGAGGGGCTCGAAGTCCCTGAAGTCCTCTTCCTCCCTCATTCTCCCCATGAGCACGGAACCGACCATGCCTCGCCACCCTATGAAACCGATTTTAAGCATCCTTTCCTCCCTTTATTTGCCCTTCTTATAGGATCAACGCTACAATCTTTCAAGCAAAAAGTGATTTTTCTTAATGAAACATTGTCAAAATGAAACAAGTAGTTCCCTCTTAAGTCTTTTCAAATTGACACTCCCGCGGCTCTAAAATATAATGCCTCCATTGAATAGCCATCGGAGATCCTTATTCATCGTTCAGGAAGTCATGCCCTTTGGGCTTAAATCAAAGCCGGTCCCTCTGGGTCCGGATACAAACTTTAGTTCTATCTATGACCCCCGCTTTTAGCGGGGAACCTTTTTAACGCCTCCGCAAGCTGCTGGAAATAGAGGCTTGATACGAATGAAGGCACTTAAAGAAATGATTAGAAAACGAGGTCCCTTGGATTTATGAAGAATGTCTTAGCTTTGATCATGGCAGGAGGCAAGGGTGAACGGTTGATGCCCCTCACAAGGAACAGGTCCAAACCCGCCATTCCTTTCGGTGGTATTTATCTCCTTATCGACCTGACCCTTTCCAACTGTATTAATTCCGGGGTATATAAGATTATCGTATTACCCCAGTATAAATCACAGACCCTCATGGAGCATCTTGAAAGCGGCTGGAATATCTTCAGCGGGGCCCTGGGTCATTATCTGAAGATAGTCCCCCCACAGATGATGATAGGGGACAGGTGGTATCAGGGAACGGCGGACTCCATCAGGCAGAATATCTATCTTATCGAGCAGGAGTCTCCGAATCATGTTCTCATCCTGTCCGGGGACCATGTGTGTAAAATGGATTATTCCCTGTTCCTGAATTACCATGAGGAACATGAGGCCGATGCCACCGTGGCGGTTATCGAGCAGAGCAAGGATATGGCCAAACAGTACGGGGTCCTGGAGGTGGATGAAGGGTTCCGGGTGAAAGGTTTTCAGGAGAAGCCCGAATCCCCGAAGACCATACCAGGGGACAGTTCCAGCATTCTTGCCTCCATGGGCATCTACCTTTTCAAGACGCAGGTCCTGTTAGACCTGTTATTGAAGGATGATAAGGCCGATTTCGGAAAGCATATCCTTCCGGAGATGTTAGACAGCCACAGGGTGATGGCCTACCCCTACCGGGGAAAAAACAGGATAAAAGATATTATCTTTCAAACGGACGCAGACGGGACGCGCAGGGAACATACCGTTGAGGCGACAAGGGATTCGAGATACTGGAGAGACGTGGGGACCTTGGACTCCTACTGGAATGCCAACATGGATTTGACGGGGGTGGACCCCTATTTCAATATGTACAGCAAGCTCTGGCCCATCCGGACCTACCAGCGTCAATATCCCCCCGTCAAGACGGTCTTTGCCCTTTCATCCGGTACGGCGAGGGAGGGCAGGGCCCTCGATTCCCTTGTGGCGCACGGTTCCATTATCAGCGGCGGATTAGTGATGAACAGCGTCCTGTCCTATAATGTATTTGTCCATAGCTGGTCGTCCATTGAGGAATCCGTGGTCATGGAAAATGTCGTAATCGGAAGACATGCGAGGATAAAGAAGGCCATTATTTCCGAAGGAGTCCGGATTCCCCATCATGCGGAGATCGGAATAAATCCGGAAAAAGACATGGAGCGTTTTACCGTGACGTCCCGGGGAATCACGGTGGTGACAAAGGAAGATTTCCCGGAACAGTGAGAATCCTTTTCAATTTACGTCTTTCCAGAATACCCGGCCCTCTGGGCCAGGTCAGAGCTGTTGGCTTTGCCTGGAAAGTTTGAGAGAAATCGCGGTGGTGATTTCTTTACTCCTATTCAGGACACTCTATGAAACCGATAATCAAGTTCAACGTAGTCCCCAGCCTCCCTCCCCAACTGGAGGCCCTGAGGCGTCTGGCCTATAACCTCTGCTTTAGCTGGAGAGGAGAGATACGGGATCTCTTCCAGCGGATGGATCCGCGGTTATGGACAGAATGCGGGCACAACCCGGTGCTTATGTTGGGGCTCATCAGCCAGGAAAGGCTTGAGAAACTGTCCGGCGACCAGGCCTTCACGGCCCAATTGGAGAGGGTAACCCATGATTTCGATCGTTACCTGTCACAACCCCGGATACAGGCCGTGGACTATTCCCCGGAACTGCCCTTTCAGGTCGCCTACTTTTCCGCGGAGTTCGGACTCACCGGCTGTCTTCCCATCTATTCGGGCGGACTTGGAATTCTCTCTGGAGATCACCTGAAATCCGCGAGTGATCTGAATGTGCCCCTCGTGGGCGTCGGGCTCCTGTATCAGGAAGGATACTTCAGCCAGTATCTGAGCACGGACGGCTGGCAGATGGAGACCTACCCGATCAATGATTTTTCAAATATTCCCGTTACAATGGTAAAGGATGACAGCGGAAAACCCCTTCAGGTATTCGTGGATTTCAAGGGGGAACCCGTTCAGATCCTCATCTGGCGAATCGACTTGGGGAGAGTTCCCCTGTTTATGCTTGACACCAACATTCCGGACAACTCCCCGGAGATCCGCAGGACAACGGCCCAGCTTTACGGCGGAGACCGGGATATGCGACTGAGACAGGAGATCGTTCTAGGAATAGGGGGAATAAGGGCCCTCAAAGTTTTGGGGATCGAGCCTACCGTTATCCATATGAACGAAGGCCACTCAGCCTTCTCGGCCCTTGAGAGAATCAATATTCTCAGGAAGCAGAAAAACCTCTCATTTGACGCCGCCCGGGAGTTCGTTATCGCGACCACTGTCTTTACCACCCATACCCCGGTGCCCGCGGGGAACGACGTCTTTGATTCAGGTCTTATACAGAGCTATTTCAGTGAATACGTCAAGGAATTGGGCATCAATTTCCGGGTACTGTTAGGCTACGGGAGGCTGGACCCCCGTGATGAAGGGGAGAAATTCGGCATGAGCACCCTGGCCCTGCGTCTTTCCTCTCACGCCAACGGCGTAAGCAGGCTTCACGGCCGGGTATCGCGTTCCATGTGGCAGAAGATCTGGCGGCACCACCCTGTTGAAGACGTACCGGTTGATTATATCACAAACGGTATTCATGTTCCGACCTGGATATCAAGGGATATGGCGGCGCTTTTGGACAGGTATCTCGGGCCGGATTGGGCCGAAGATCCGGACAATGAGAAGGTCTGGGAGCAGGTGGAGAGAATACCCGACACGGAGCTCTGGCGGTTTCATGAACGCTGCAGAGAGCACCTGATAGGTTTTGCCCGCCGGCTTTTAAGCGAGCAGCTCAAGGCGAGGGGTATAGATCCAGCGGAAATACAGGAAGCCAGGGAGGTCCTCATGCCCGACGCTCTGACCATCGGGTTCGCCCGCCGCTTTGCCACGTACAAGAGGGCCACCCTCATCTTCAGGGATCCGGATCGATTGGACCGGCTATTGAACAATCCGGAGCGTCCCGTACAGATCATCGTATCGGGCAAGGCCCATCCGCAGGATAATGAGGGGAAGGAATTCATCAAGACCATCATCCACCTTTCCAGAGAAGAGCGTTTCCGCAGGAGAGTGGTCTTCCTGGAAGACTACAATTTCCATATAGCCCACGTCATGGTTTCCGGCTGCGATCTATGGCTGAACACCCCCCGGCGGCCCCTGGAGGCCTGCGGGACAAGCGGAATGAAGGCCCTTGCCAACGGTTCCCTTCACCTGAGCGTGCTGGATGGCTGGTGGGATGAGGGGTATGACAGGGCCTATGGCTGGGCCATTGGACACGGGGAGGAATACAGCAATAATGAAATCCAGGATAATATTGAAAGCCTGGATCTTTACAACCTTCTGGAGGAGGAAGTCGTGCCCATGTTTTACCGGAGGGGGCATGACGAGATCCCCAGACGCTGGGTGGAAAAGATGAAGGCCGGTCTCAGATACCTTGTTCCTATTTTCAACTCCCACAGGATGGTTCAGGAGTATATGGACCGCTGTTATCTGCCATGCTCGAGGCGTTTTAATCTATTAAGAAGTGACGATTTTTCAGAGACCAAGGACCTGGCATCATGGAGACAGAAATTAATGACCGGTTGGAACGACGTTCGCGTTGCGGAGGTGTCTTCAGATAAAGACAGGGATATAACGACCGGCAGCGAGTTGAAGATTACAACGAAGGTTAAACTAGGCGCACTGCAACCGGATGATGTGACGGTAGAAGCCTATTACGGCCGGCTGGATCATAACGATGAATTTACCGATAGGGAGACTGCCGTGCTGGGACTCAAGGAGCTCAAGGACGACTTTTACATCTTTGAGGGGAAGATCCCCTGTGCGGATGTGGGACGCTTCGGTTACACGGTACGAATCATGCCCAGCAAGAAAAGGCTCGAAAACAGTTTTGTGATGGGGCTGGTTACCTGGGCCTGAGGGGAGAAGGCAGATCTTGAATTCATCTCTGAGTCCTGAGCAGATAAGGCAAATGATAGCGGGAAATATCGCCGATCCCTTTTCCATCCTCGGGGCTCATCTCCTGGAGAGCAATGGCGGACGGAAGATAGCCGTGCGGGCTTTTCTCCCGGGCGCCGAAAGCGTGACCGTGATGGATCTTGACCCGGAGGGAGAAACTCCCGCCTCCCTTGTCCATAAAGAAGGCCTCTTTGAGGCTTTCCTGAGAAACGACATTGAGATCAAACCCTATCGCCTCCGGGTTGACTTCGGGAGCGGCCCGGTATCTGTTTTTTACGACTGTTACTCCTTCCTGCCCGTTTTGAGTGAATATGACCTGTATCTTTTCAGCCAGGGAAACAACTATAACATCTATGAGAAATTGGGGGCGCATCCCTGGAACCAGCAGGACATAGGAGGGGTTCTATTTGCTGTATGGGCGCCGTCCGCCTCGAGGGTCAGCGTGATCGGCGACTTCAATCAGTGGGACGGCCGCCGGCATCCCATGCGCAACAGGGGGGCTTCAGGGGTATGGGAATTGTTCGTCCCGCATCTCCGGGAGGATATGCTCTATAAATTTGAGATACGCTCCCGGGACGGCACGATCCTTATCAAGGCCGATCCCTTTGCCTTTCGTTTTGAACAGCGGCCGAAAACGGCGGCCATCGTCCATGACCTGAACGGGTTTTCATGGAGCGACCGGGAGTGGATGGAATCCAGGTCCGTCAAGGATCCCCTGTGCCGTCCCATGTCCATTTATGAGGTCCACCTGGGTTCCTGGATGCGCAGGGTGGAGGAGGGGAACCGGTGGCTGACATACAGGGAAACGGCGGAAGAGCTGATTCCCTATGTGAAAGACATGGGATTTAATTATATCGAGCTTCTTCCCCTTTCCGAACACCCCTTTGACGGTTCCTGGGGCTATCAGGTTACGGGTTATTTTGCGGCGACCTCCCGGTATGGCCTGCCTGATGACTTCATGTACCTCGTGGACCGCTGCCACGCCGAGGGAATCGGCGTTATTCTGGACTGGGTCCCGGCCCATTTCCCGAAGGACTCCTACGCCCTCGAGTATTTCGACGGGACACACCTTTATGAACACGAAGATCCGCGCCAGGGTGTACAGAAGGACTGGGACACCCTGATATTTAATTTCGGTCGCATGGAAGTAAGGAATTTTCTTGTGTCCAACGCATTGTTCTGGCTGGACAGGTATCACATAGACGGGCTAAGGATCGACGCGGTGGCCGCCATGCTGTATTTAGATTATTCTCGCAGGGAAGGAGAGTGGATCCCCAACCGTTTCGGAGGCAGGGAGAACCTCGAGGCGATCGAATTTATCAAAAACCTGAACACGAAGGTATACGAAAGATTTCCGGGGGTTGTTACCATTGCCGAGGAGTCCACGGCATGGCCCGGGGTAACCCTCCCCGTCCATTTAGGGGGTCTGGGTTTCATGTTCAAGTGGAATATGGGTTGGATGCATGACATGCTGACCTTCATGTCCAAGGACCCCGTCCACAGGCGTTATCACATGGAAATGCTGACCTTTGCCCTCCTTTATGCCTTTCATGAAAACTTTATCCTGCCCCTGTCCCATGACGAGGTCGTCCACGGGAAGGCCTCCCTCCTATCCAAAATGCCGGGAGATGACAGGCAGAAATTCGCCAACCTGCGCCTGCTCCTGGGATATATGTACGGCGAGCCAGGCAAGAAGATCCTGTTTATGGGCGGGGAGTTCGGACAGTGGAAGGAATGGGACCATGACAGCTCCCTTGAATGGCATCTCCTAAAGTACGAGCCGCACCGGGGAATGCAGCAATTTGTGAAGGATCTGAATGGAATATACCATTCGGAACCGGCCATGCATGAGCTGGACTTTGAACCCGCCGGGTTTGAGTGGATCGATTTTCGAGATGCCGATTCGAGCGTGATTTCCTTCATACGAAGGGGCAAAGACCCCGCACAGGCACTTCTCTTCATATTCAACTTCACTCCTACCCCGAGAGCGGATTACCGGATAGGCGCTCCAAGGCCGGGTTTCTACAGGGAATTAATAAACAGCGATGCGGCCTGTTATGGCGGGTCCGACATTGGGCTCGGGGGCGGTGTAACGGCGGAATCGACCCCCTGGCATGGCCAGCCCTATTCTCTAAAGCTTTTACTGCCCCCCCTGGGAATGCTGGTGCTTAAGCCTGAACCCTGATCCACCATTAAGATGTTATCTCCCCGTCAAGCTGGGATCCGATGTTATTACCTTTGACCCCTTTCCATATATCTGTTATAAATGGACTCATACATGATATTTGCCACGGGGGAGGTGAATTGCAGACATGCTTTTTGAAGACAGCCCCTTGAAGGACCTGAACGTCCTTGTGGTCGACGACGAACAGGACATACTGGACACGGTTGAAGAGGAACTGGAAATGTGCCTGGTCCACAAGGCCCGGGATTATGATACGGCCCTTCAATACCTGCTCAGTTACACCTATGATATCGTTATATTGGACATCATGGGTGTGAATGGTTTTGAGCTACTGAAGGTATCCGTTTCACGCGGCTTTCCCACCGTCATGCTTACGGCCTATGCCGTGACACCCGAGGCATTGAAGAAGTCCATAAAGTTGGGTGCCGTGTTTTTTCTTCCAAAGGAAAAATTATCCGAGCTTGATGATTTTCTCGAAGATATCGTGCAAAACGGGGGGAAACCGAGCTGGGTGAAATTCTTTGATCGCCTTGGGTCCTACTTTAATAAGCGTTTTGGTCCGGACTGGAAGGAGAGGGACATGTTTTTCAAGGAGTTTGAAGAAAGCCTGAAAGACACTGAAAAGAAAGAGATGTAATTCAGATTTCCACCCTCCAGAACGTCTTTGATCAGGCTATATCCCTACGCCCCGCACCCTGTGCATTTCTTTTTCGACATGGTCCCCCTTTGTTCGCAGGCAGGCCCGGCCTCCGGATCCCATGAACCCATGAAAATAAGGAAATTACACCCCTGGCAAGTATCTCCCAAAGAGGCGATCGCGATTCAGCGGACGCTCAGCCCCCTTTTGGATCTTCAACAATTGTCAGGACCAGTCAGGTATGTGGCCGGGACCGACGTATCCTTTTCCAGGAATTCCGACCTCGTGTGGGCGGGCGTTGTGGTCCTATCGTACCCCGATCTGAAGGAGAAGGAAGAGAAGTGGGTAAGAGAAAGGGCCGGATTTCCCTATATTCCGGGGCTTTTAAGCTTCAGAGAGATACCGCCCGTGATCAAGGCAATGGAGAGACTGGAGACCGAACCAGACTTGATCCTCTGTGACGGGCAGGGGATCGCCCACCCGAGAAGGCTTGGGCTGGCGTCCCATCTGGGCCTGTTGCTGAATAAACCGACAATCGGATGCGCGAAAAGCCGTCTTATTGGCCAATTTTCAGCGGTCGGCAGGAACAGGGGTGACTACACAGGTCTATGGGATAAGGGTCTCGAAATCGGAGCCGTATTGAGGACCAGGACAGGTGTTCGCCCCCTCTTCATCTCGCCGGGAAACAGAATTACCCTCGAGGAATCCCTCAGGATCGTTCTTGAATGCTGCCCCCTATACAGGATACCCGAACCGATCAGAAGGGCCCACACACTGGTTAATAAAAAGAGAAGATCCTGAGATCCTTCCCCCTAAGCCCGGTCGTTTTTTTCTTGTATTTTAGATTATTTTAGATTATTTAGTGACACTAATAGCCATTATAGGGATCATAAT